>NZ_JBQSYY010000011.1:0-114045 GCF_052379785.1 Halomonas sp. 72
CGTGACACGGGAAAATTCCTTTCCGTGATGGTTCGGGCCACGAATGCTCAACGCGTGCTTGAAATTGGAACGTCTAACGGCTACTCAACGCTTTGGCTGGCCTGGGCCGCAGCGGCAATTAACGGCCATGTGACGACCGTTGAACAATCCGATTTCAAACTTTCGCTTGCGGCGAAGAGCTTCGAGCGTTCAGGCCTTGCTCCGTTCATTACCCAGGTTCATGGTGAGGCGGGTGCCGTACTTGGTCGCAGCTCCACATCCAGTATCGATCTTCTCTTTCTCGACTCTGAGCGTTCTGAGTATCTGGCATGGTGGCCCGACATTAAGCGGGTTCTTCGTGTAGGAGGGCTTCTTGTGGTTGATAATGCCACGTCTCATGCTGAAGAGATGTTATCTTTTGTGGCATTGGTTTCCGCAGACCCTGATTTCGCCACGTGTACCGTGCCTGTCGGAAACGGCGAGTTTTTGGCTACAAGGAGCCGATAACATGAAAGACTTACCCGTCAATGTTTCTCCCTATAAAAGAACGCCAGAATTCACCGAAGAGAGCGTTCCCACAGGGTTGTTGAATGACCACACGACCAAAGAGGGGGTGTGGGGAAAAATAGTGGTACTTGAAGGCTTGTTGGAATACACCATTCAAGAGCCAGCACTGGATATCATCGAGCTAAGCCCAGAGCAGTATGGCGTTGTAGAGCCAACGATAAAGCATCATATAAAGCCATTGGGCCCGGTAAGATTTTTTGTTGAGTTTTATCGTTAATAGGGAAGCTGTTGAGAACCCGCCATTTGAGTAGTGTTCGCCATAAGCGTTACGCACTTCACAGGTTTAATCTTGACGTCGGGTAAAAAAGCTTAAAAGCGGCATGTCTGACAATTACTGCCATACTCTCCAGTGTCACTTATCCCATGGAAGAGAGGAGAGACATAATGGGCCGTCGCAGGTTTTCTCAGAGACACTTTCCCCGGACACTGCTGGCTAGCGGTATTAGCAGTATCGCGGCCGTTGGTGCTATCGGCAGCGCTATCGCTGAAGACGCGCCTGAATACGATGGTGAGCTTTCCAGCTTCGAATACGCTTACCCGGTCGAGCGGTTTAATTTCAGCTCCCAGAGGCAGGACATGCAGATGGCCTATCTGGATGTGCAGCCTAAAGAGGGCAGCGCCAACGGCAGAACGGTGGTGCTGATGCACGGTAAGAATTTCTGCGCGGGTACGTGGGAAGGCACCATTGAAGCGCTGCATGATGCGGGCTATCGGGTGGTTGCGCCAGACCAGGTGGGGTTCTGTAAATCGACCAAGCCGGAGCATTATCAGTTCAGCTTCCATCAACTGGCCGCTAACACTCACGCGTTGCTGGAAGATTTGGAGGTAGATGAAGTGACTGTCATGGGCCACTCCATGGGCGGTATGTTGGCCACGCGCTTTGCGCTGATGTATCCAGGGCAAACCGAGCAGTTGGTGATGGTTAACCCGATTGGCCTGGAAGACTGGAAAGCCCTTGGCGTGCCTTACCAGAGCATCGATGAAGGCTACCAGGCCGAACTCGAGAAAACCGCTGAGGGTATCCGCGCTTATCAGGAAAGCACCTACTACGTGAATACCTGGGAGCCGGAGTACGACCGCTGGGTGGAAATGCTGGCGGGCATGTATGCAGGCGAAGACGGGGAACTGGTCGCCTGGAATCAGGCGCTAACTTCAGATATGGTCTTCACTCAGCCTGTGGTTCATGAATTTGATCAGCTGCAGATGCCTACGCTGTTACTGATTGGCGAGAAGGACAACACCGCCATCGGCAAGGCGCAGGCGCCGGAAGAGGTTCAGAAAACTCTGGGCCGTTACGATGTGCTGGGTGAGCAGGCTGCCGAGGCCATCCCCCAGGCAACGCTCGTTGAATTTCCAGAGCTTGGCCATTCACCGCAAATTCAGGAACCCGAGCGTTTTCACGAAGCGCTGCTGAAAGGCCTGGAAAGCCAGTAACATAGGAATACACATTAGAAGACAGCGTCACTGCATGAGTGACCTGTAATAGGCAGGCGCGGGGAGACTTAAGCAGCTTGCGCCTGCCAGCCTGTTTACTCCCGCAGTTTCTCCTCACCTTAAGCGGTCGCTGAGGCCATCGCAATGCCCTTTAACTGGCTAACATCGGCACGCGGCGGGGCACCGAACATACGACTGTACTCGCGGCTAAAGTGAGAAGGGCTTTCATAACCCACTCGGTAACTGGCGGTAGCCGCTTCCAGCCCCTCGGCCAGCATTAATCGCCGGGCTTCTAGTAGGCGCAACTTCTTCTGGTATTGCAGGGGCGACATTCGTGTTACTTGTCGGAAGCTGTGGTAAAGCGTCGATTCGCTCATATTAGCAGTTGCTGCCAGCTCACTGATCTTAAGTGGCTGAGCATAGTGCTCTTTAAGGGCATAGATAACCCGTGCAATCCGATTAGCCTGTGAGTCCGAGGCAGCAAACCGGCGCATGTGAGGCCCCATGTCACCCATTAAGGCTCGATAGATTAGCTCCCGCCGGGCCAAGGGGGAAAGTACCTTAATATCTTCTGGTGAGTCGAGCAGGCTTAATAATCGATAGAGTGCACCCTGCATACGGGCATCCATGGGGGCCGATTTTAAACCGCAGTCCATCCCGGGGCAGATGGCATTACCTCCCGCGTGCGGTGCCTTGTCACCCACCTCCAGTATCAACCCAGCTACTTCCTGAGGCTCCACCGACACCTTTACCGCCAGGTAGGGGGTCTCCGGGGTAGCATGGTCAATCCTGCCTACCATCGGCAGGTGAACGGCACTACCCATATAGCTAGGTCCGGTGTAGACGATCTCCTTGTCACCCAATAGCACAGTCTTGCTGCCTTGAATGACAAAGCACAGGCACGGTTCATAGACGGCGCAGTGAAAACTGGTAGGGGCGTCAGCGCGTACCAGTTGAACCTCGGCAATCGCCGTATCCTGCAGTTCTTCCAGGGGCGCCCAGCGGCGGGCGACTTGGCTTAATTGTGGCAGCAGGCTGTCGCCAAGATGGGGAATCTGTTCAGGCACGAGAACGGTCAATGGCTTTCCTCCTTAACAAATTGCAGTGTACGCCTACGTTTTATAAATCCGATGTTTTTTTATCTGTTTTGCAGGATCAGGCAAGTACCTCGTAGAAATTGGCAACCACGCTGAGTGTCATCAGACAGACACAATGCATAGACGCGAAAACCCTTTGCTCTCTTGATCCGCCAGCCTTGTTCCATTGCTTACGACCTACGACAGAATTAGGCAATCATGGTGCAGGAACGCGCTACCTTGAACGCGCTCGCCCCACCTATGGTGAGTGGCGTTTGTTGGGCGCGCGACGGTGCCCGCTTGTTTAGTCCCTCTATGCCAACACCATCGACTGTCGATTCTGACGCCGCTATCGGTTTTCGATAGCCATTGGAGCAAGTAATCATGGGAAGTCTGTCTCAACGAACTCCGTTTGCAAACAGCAGAGGGGCAGTGATCCTGCTCCTGCTGATAACGGTTTTACTCACTGGGTGCGAGGCCCAGAGCGAGGAGTCCGTAGCATCTTCATTACCTCCACCGCCGGAAGTCGACGTAGCGGAAATCGTCGCTCAGCCGGTGGTGTTAAGTGAGTCATTCACCGGACGCGTGGAGGCTGCCGAAACGGTCGAATTAAGGGCCCGGGTTAGCGGCTATATCCAAGAGGTGGCGTTTGATGAGGGCGAACTGGTGGAGCAGGGAGAGCTACTGTTCCTGATCGACCCGCGGCCTTACCAAGCGCGTATCGGAGCCGCCCAGGCTGATCTTTCCCAGGCCAAAAGCCAACTGGCCCAGGCGAGCAGCGAAGCCGAACGCGCCCGAGTGTTATTGGGGCGCCAAGCCATTTCTCAGGAGGTGCATGACCAGCGTCAAACGGCCTTGAACAATGCCCGGGCCGTGGTGGATGCCTCGCAAGCAGCGCTGGATACTGCCGAGCTTGACCTTGAGTATACCCGCATCACGGCACCGATCAGTGGCCGTATCGGTCGGGCCATGGTGACTCGCGGCAATCTGGCCAACGCCGATCAGAGCCTGCTGACTACGCTAGTGAGCATCGATCCGGCCCATGTCTACTTCGAGGCGGATGAACAAGCTGCGTTTGCCAGCCAGACCATGCTGATCGGAGACGCGCCGAACCGCCTGACGATTGAGTTGGGGGGCGACCCGCAGCGTCAGTTCACAGGCGCTCTAGATTTTATCGATAACCGTTTAAACCCCAATACGGGCACTCTGCAATTCCGGGCAGTGTTAGCCAACCCAGATGGGTATATTCGCCCTGGAGAGTTTGCACGGGTTGAAATGCCGGTCGCTCGTTTAGAACAGGCGTTGCTAGTAGATCAAAAGGCGGTATTGACCAACCAGGATCGCCGCTACGTCTATGTCATTGATGAGAGCAACCTGGCAGAGCGGCGCCAGGTGACCACCGGACGCCAAGTGGCAGAACGAACGGTTATCACCGAAGGGCTTAACGCCGGTGACAGGGTGATTGTTAACGGCGTGCAAAAAGTATTCATGCCGGGGATGGAAGTCTCCCCACAACAGGTAGTGGATGCCCCGCCGGTTACTGCCCAGTCCACCATTGCTGCCAGGGAAGATTAATCCGCCATGAACTTCTCCCGTTTCTTCGTGGACAGACCGATTTTTGCGGCGGTGCTGTCGATTATTATCCTGGCGGTGGGGTTGATATCCATCCCCAACCTGCCGATCAGCGAGTATCCGGACGTGGTGCCGCCCTCGGTGGTAGTGCGTACCGTGTATCCGGGTGCCAATCCGAAAGAGATCGCCGATACAGTGGCCACCCCGCTGGAAGAAGCTATCAATGGCGTTGAGGACATGATGTATCTCAAGTCCGTCGCGGGTTCTGATGGCGTGCTGCAGATGACCGTTACCTTCCGCCCAGGGACCGATGCCGAAGAGGCTGCCGTTCGGGTGCAGAACCGCGTCAGCCAAGCTGAAGCGCGGCTACCTGAGGCGGTACGTCGTCAAGGGGTCACCACACAGAAGCAATCACCTACCTTTCTGATGGTGGTTCACCTGACTTCGCCTGGCGGTGAATACGACACCCTTTACCTGCGCAACTACGTGCGGCTGAATGTTCGCGATCGTCTGGCCCGTCTCGAAGGAATAGGGGATGCCCAACTCTTTGGTGGGGGGGATTACGCCATGCGAGCTTGGCTGGACCCCGCTCGCATAGCCGCTCGCGGCCTGACGGCCAGCGATGTGGTCGGTGCTATGCGGGAGCAGAATGTTCAAGTCTCCGCCGGACAACTGGGCGCTGAACCCATTGAAGAGAGTGATTTCCTGACGCTGATCAATGCCCGCGGGCGACTGGAAACAGTGGAGGAGTTTGGCGATATCGTGCTGAAACGTGGCGATAACGGCGAATTACTCAGGCTTTCAGACGTGGCCCGGCTGGAAATGGGCGCCGGAAACTATACCCTGCGTTCGCAGTTGGACGGCCAGAACGCGGTGGCGATTGGCATCTTCCAAGCACCGGGTGCCAATGCGCTGGAGATCCGTGAGCAGGTGGTGGCCACCATGGATGAACTGTCCGAGCAGTTCCCTGAAGGTGTGGAATATGAGGCAATCTATGACACCACCATTTTTGTGAACGACTCTATAAAGTCGGTAATAGCAACGCTGCTGGAAGCTGTGCTGCTGGTGGTGTTAGTGGTCACGCTTTTCTTACAAACCTGGCGTGCCTCTATTATCCCTTTGCTTGCTGTGCCGGTATCGGTTATCGGTACTTTTGGGGCGCTCTATCTATTGGGTTACTCCATCAATACGCTCACTTTATTTGGCCTGGTGCTGGCCATCGGCATCGTGGTGGATGACGCCATCGTAGTGGTGGAAAACGTGGAGCGGAACATTGAGGAGGGTTTACCGCCGCAGGCAGCCGCTCATCAGGCAATGAGAGAGGTCTCCGGACCTATTATTGCCGTCGGCCTAGTGCTGTGCGCGGTGTTTATCCCCATGGCTTTCCTTTCTGGTGTGACCGGTCAATTCTACCGCCAGTTCGCAGTGACAATTGCTATCTCCACGGTGATCTCCACCATTAACTCCCTTACCCTGTCACCCGCGCTGGCAGCAATGCTACTCAAGCCTCATGACGCGCCTAAAGATCGCCTTACCCGAGTGATTGACAAGCTGTTCGGCTGGATTTTTCGTCCCTTCAATCGCTTTTTTAATGCCAGCTCAAATAAGTATCAGGGAGGGGTCGCTAGGTCTCTGAAACATCGTGGTGCGGTGTTTATGGTCTATGCGCTGTTGCTGCTGGGTACCGGCATGATGTTCAAGGCGGTGCCGTCCGGCTTTATTCCGGTGCAGGACAAACTTTATCTGATTGCGGGCGTTATTCTGCCGGAAGGAGCATCCCTGGAGAGAACTGATCAGATGCTCCAGGAGGTGGTGGATATTGCCATGGAAACCGAAGGCGTGGAGCACGCTATTGCTTTTCCTGGTTTGAACGCGCTGCAGTTCACCAATACCTCCAATACCGGGGTAGCATTTCTCACCCTCAGCGCTTTTGATGAGCGCACCATTAGCGCCGCGGAGATCAATGCCCGCATCAACCAGCGCATTGGTGGCTTGAAAGAGGGCTTTGCGTTCTCCTTTATGCCGCCGCCGATTCTGGGGCTTGGCAATGGTTCTGGCTTTCAGCTGTTCATAGAAGATCGCGGTAATCTTGGCTATGGAGCATTGCAGGAGGCGGTTAATCAATTCCAGGGCGCGGTTGCGCAAACGCCGGGCATGGGCTTCCCAATCAGCAGCTATCAATCCAACGTGCCACAGTTGGATGCCGAGGTGGATCGGTTAAGGGCCAAGGCCCAAGGCGTGCCATTGACTGAACTGTTCGACACCCTGCAAACCTATCTTGGCTCGACCTATGTGAATGACTTCAACCGCTTTGGTCGCACCTGGCAGGTCATCGCCCAAGCGGATGCTCCGTATCGGGCCAGCGTAGAAGACATCGCCCGACTGCGCACCCGCAATGACCAAGGGGAAATGGTGCCGATCGGCACGATGGTGGATATCCGGCAAACCTTTGGCCCAGACCCGGTACTGCGTTACAACGGTTACCCAGCGGCGGATCTAGCCGGGGAAGTTGACCCTAGAGTGCTCTCTTCTGCGCAGGCGATGGAGGCTATCAACGCTCTGGCGGCAGAAGTATTACCCCCAGGTATGGCGTTGGAATGGACCGACCTGAGCTACCAGCAATCTACTCAAGGCAACGCGGCGCTGGTGGTCTTCCCGCTATCGATTCTGCTGGTATTTTTGGTATTGGCGGCACTCTATGAAAGTTGGACGTTACCGCTGGCAGTCATCTTGATTGTGCCCATGTCGATGCTGTCGGCCCTGATTGGCGTTTGGTTTGGCGGTGGCGACAACAACATCTTCGTGCAGGTGGGGCTAGTGGTACTGATAGGCCTGGCATGCAAGAACGCGATTCTGATTGTGGAGTTCGCCCGCGAACTTGAACTGCAAGGTAAGGGAGTGGTGGAGGCAGCCCTTGAAGCCTGTCGGCTGCGTTTGCGGCCTATCATCATGACCTCAATCGCCTTCACGGCGGCAGTCTTGCCTTCGGTGATTGCCACCGGTGCGGGTGCCGAGGTGCGGGCGGCGCTGGGTACTGCTGTATTTGCAGGCATGATCGGCGTCACCCTGTTTGGCTTGTTCCTGACTCCGGTGTTCTATGTGGCGCTGCGTAAACTGTCCGGCCCTCTGGTCAGTCATCACAGCCCCACGTTAGAAGCCCCAGCTTACCCAGCCAGCCATCCCTGAATGGCAGGAAGAACACCGGCCGGGTAGAGCTTGGGCGGGCTAGTATAGAAAAAGGGCGAAAGGCTCGCTCGGTAACTGAACAGACAAGCACAGCGGACTAGTCCCGCTGTGCTTGTCTGCTTTCATCAAGTTGAATAGAAAGCTGCTGCTTAGCGTTTTCAAGCGTCGGTTGCAGGTTATAAAGGCAGTTACCGCTTCGGTAGACATCAGCTGGTCCGATAATACGTTCCAGCTCATTCGTAGTCAGAGTCGTTTGGCACGTTAGGTCATCTTGCGGCTGAGTCGTGCCGAGTAGCATCAAATGGCCGAGCAACAGCCAGTCGCCATTGCGTTCGCCATACGCCTTGCCCACCGCGCTATAAGGTTCATAAACCAGCCACTGGAAGGGCGTGCCGCTGCTTATCTGTAGGGTCTGGCAGGGTTTCGTCTGGCTTAAACAGGTGGAATTCTGCTCAACCAACAGGTTCAGCAAGGGCTCTGGGAGGGTGGCGCCGTTAGGGCTTGCCCTGAACTGTTGGGCGACGTCATCCAGGTTCTGAGTATCCACCAGTGGTTCCTGGCTCCAACGTTCGGTTTGCCTGAGCGAAAGTTCAATACGCCGAGCTAACTCAGGCTGCGCTTGGGCAAATTCGCTCTCTACCAAGGCTTGCAAGGCCAGGGTGCCCGGCTGGCCGAGCTGGTAGCGCAGGTAGTTAACATCAAACGCCTCGGCTGTTGTGCGGTCATCCAGCAACCGCTTGATTTGCTGCTCGGCAACCCAGTGGCGCATATCTGCCAGCGGCGTGTTAACCACGATCAATACAACGGCCACCAGCAGGGCCAGGCCAACGTTGGCGCGCTGTAGGCTGGGAAGTGCAGCCTGGCGGCGCCACAGCAGGAGCAGGCTGTAGCTTACGGTAAATGCCGCTGTTAGCACTTGCAGCAGGGCAGCCCACAGCCTGTCCAGGCTAAGGCCGTATTGATCTATACGCAGCCAGAGTGCCCAAGCGGCCAGCACGTTACCCACCGGCAGCAGCACAACGGCCAGCAGGGTGATGCGGCGTAGCCAGGTGGGATAGGGGGGTAAGCCATGCGCTTGATGAAAGACCGCGTTGAAGAACAGCAGCAGGGTTAACATCAGCGCCATTAATATGGAGGAGGCTCTGCCTGTATCCCAGACGGGCTGCACGCCGGTAAAAAGGAGCATGGAAAAAAACAGCAGAATGATAAGGGCTACCAGCGGCAGTAACGCTTTGATAAGTGCCTCGCTCATCTGCCGCACGCTTTGAATCAGGCGAAAGCGGTTACGAATCATCACTAGCGTTAAACCGATCACCAGCCAAGTGACGGGGTAAATAAATAGGGGGGCGCTGAAAAGCGTCTCAAAAAAGCGCACGCCAATAGCCGAAAACAGCGTTGCCCCCAGCCATAACAGGCCCCAGAACACACCAATAAACAGCGTTAATTGTGAAAGCGTCTGGGTGAATTCCCAAGAGTAATTCAGCAGCGGTGAATAGGCGGTAGGCCAGGTTCTGCTAGTGGCGCTACTCCGAAAAAACAGCGCCAGGATGAAAAGCGCCACGCCAAGTGACACGCAAAAGGCAAACGTGAACGGGTGCCGCACCCACTGCTGCTCGGGTGTTTGCTCTACCCAGCCAAGGTGCCAGCCCAGCCAAAACAGCAACGGGGCCAGCAACAGCGGCAAAAAATTGAGGCGATCACGTAGCCGCTCCATGCCAATTAGATAAAACGCGGGCAGGGCGATTGCTACGGTATAAAGCGCCTTGAGCCAGCGCTGGTCAGCGGCCAGCCAGTGCTCATGCTCAATCGCCAGGTGAAGGGCCAGCAGCGCCATTCCTTGTACCACGGCCAGCAAAATCAAGCCCGCACGGGTGGGCTTGTCCAGCGTATTTGCGCGATGATCATCCATGACAGTTGTCCGCAGGTGAGGTTGGCGTAATAAAATTTACGTTGCTTTAAACATAATCAGGGTAGCGTTGGATTAAATAACAACATCACCATGGCAGGGAATGAAAATGTATCGAATATTGCTGGTTCTTTGTATTTTTCTGCCAAGCCGCACGAAGCAGAAGTAATGTGACGGTGAGATACTCTCTTCATGATGTGGGTTAGATAAGTTTTATGGCATAGGATCATTTGAACTATCGAAATAGATAATCATCCTCAAATGGCGGTGCTCATCAACGGTCAGCACCTCGTGGACATAGGTATGTTGCGTGCCATCTATATCAAGGAGGCTGCTGATCCCTCTATTATAGCCATCCATGTTTGAAGCCTCCCACCAGCGACGGAAATCAGGTGATAATCGGCTAAGCTCGTCGATCAGAGTTTGCATGATCGGGTCCTCAGGAGCGACAGCCAAGTCACAACGAAACTGCGCCAGCATACGCGATGCATCCTGTTCCCAGTCGGGGAGTCGCCGACGCAGATCTGGGGCGGTAAAGATCATTCTTAATAGATTGCGTTCAGGCGTTTCACGGGAGCTGAACTGGAGTAGCTCATCAGCTTGCGCATTCCAGCCAAGAACATCCCAGCGAAGGTTTACGACGTAGCTAGGGCGGGAGAGGTCATCCAACAGCGACTGGACGCGGGGAGAAATGCTCTGCTCTTGATACGCTTCTGCTGGTGGTGCGCGGCGGTGTGCCAGCAGAAAAAGGTGGCAGCATTCGGCATCATCCAGTTTCAGCGCATGGGCGATATTGAGCAGAAAGCGTTCGGAGACCTTAATATCACGGCCCTGCTCAAACCACGTGTACCAAGTCAGCCCTACTCCGGCAAGTGCTGCAACTTCTTCTCGCCTTAAACCCTGTGTACGCCTTCGTCCGTTGCTAGGAAGCCCAACATCAGCGGGCGTCAATTTGCGACGATGCCGTAGCATGAACTCCGTAATATCGCTCTGTGTTCGCTCAAGCCTTTGATTAACCATGCCATTACCTTTGGTAATAGGATAATTAGCTATATTGTAACCCTATATGTAGTGTCTGAGAATGCCAGCTTCCATGAAGGAACAGGAGGCAGCATGTCATTCAAAGTTGATGCTCACATCCCTTTAAATACGGATACAGGAACAGGCGACCTGTCTAACAAGGCTGGCATGAAAGAGTGGGCGGGGCTTGCAGTATTGGCTCTGCCTACCATTCTGCTAGGCCTCGACGTCACTATCCTCTACTTGGCGCTACCGGCATTAGCGGTAGAGTTACAGCCGAGCAACACCCAAGCACTGTGGATTATGGATGCCTACGGCTTCATGATTGCCGGTTTTTTAATCACTATGGGCACGCTTGGGGACCGGATCGGCCGACGTCGGCTACTGATGATTGGGGCCTTCGCGTTTGCGGTTGCCTCTGTGTTTGCAGCCTTTGCGCCAAATGCAGAGTGGCTAATTGTAGCCCGGGCAGCTTTGGGTATTGCTGGTGCGACCCTGATGCCTTCTACGCTGGCCTTATTAAGCAATATGTTTTTTGATCTGAGGCAGCGTGCATTGGCAATTGGGATATGGGCAACCATGTTTGCATTGGGTATGGCGTTGGGACCAATGGTTGGAGGATTATTGTTAGCTTCCTTTTGGTGGGGAGCCGCTTTCCTGATTGCTGTGCCTATTGTCATCGTATTATTGTTAGCTGCCCCAATACTGCTGCCAGAGTACCGTAACCCGCGTGCAGGTCGTCTGGATCTTTTTAGTGTCCTATTGCTATTAATAGCAATTCTGCCAAGCATCTATAGCATAAAGGAATTTTCTAAAGCGGGTGTTACACCAACGGTGCTGATCACCCTTGCTACTGGAGCGTTGGGAATATTACTTTTTGTGCGTCGACAACAGCACCTCTTCCATCCATTGCTTGATCTGAAATTGTTTGCCAGTAAGACCTTCACTGCCGCACTTATCATACTCCTGGTAGGACTGCTTGGCGTTGCTGGCATGATGCTCTTGGTCACTCAATATCTTCAGCTAGTGGCGGGTTACACACCGTTGATTGCCGGGCTTTGGATGGGGCCTCCGGCGCTGATGATGGTGCTGGCTGGCATACTTGCCCCTCTGCTTGCACGTCGTATTCGACCAGCGTTTGTTATTGCTGTAGCCCTCATGCTCTCAAGTATCGGCTGCGGCTTGCTTGCGCAAGTCCATGCACACTCTGTTCAAGTAACTCTGGTCGTAATAGGTTTTTCGCTGGTTTATCTAGGGTTGGGTACCATTGCTGCACTTGGCACAGATTTGGTAGTAGGGGCAGCGCCGTGTGAGAAAGCAGGGTCTGCATCGGCGATGTCTGAGATGGTTCAAGAGTTAGGTGTGGCGCTAGGAGTGGCTCTTCTGGGTAGCTTGGCTACTCTGATGTATCGAGTGCAGATGACTCCAGTGATCCCAGAAGGAGTACCGCACGAAGTCTCCACTGCCCTTGGAGAGAGCTTATGGGCAACTATGGTTGTCGCTGATCGCGTCCCCTCCGAGCTACTTGATCAGGCACAGTTGGCATTTACTCACGGTATGAGCATGGCCGCTATGGTGAGTGGTATCGCTATCCTGGTGCTTGCGTTGATATCTGCCATTGCTTTACGGCATGTAAAAGTAGTCGGAGATGAGAGCGATTGAGTGGCCCGCACGGGGGACGCCGATGGTGAGAAACAATACTATCGTTAATCTCTCTGAACGTTAATATGCGGCCCGCAATGATTCATGCAACTACTATGATTCATGCACCTACTTTCTTTTTCCTGCTTGACGGTCTCTCTATTGAATCCTTCACTGTCTCTTGATGGGTTCAAAGTGAATCCTTCATTAACGTGATGGCTTATAGAAGCGCTCAATGCTTTCTATCGCAGTTCGGGCGGTGTGGTTGGCGCTTGGCGTGATCAGAAATATCGCTTGAATGCCTAATAAGCCCAGCATTTAGTCGAGGAGAATAACGTGTCTGATCAAAAGCCTACGCGTCAGGAGTGGGGCGCACGTACCACGCCGCGCCTACAAGGTAACGAGCACTGGTGGCCTGACCAGCTCAACCTTAATGTCCTGCATCAAAAACACCCTGATTCCAACCCCTTTGGTGAAGGCTTTCGCTATGGCGACGCATTTGCCCAGCTCAACGTTGAAGAGTTAAGCGCTGACGTTGATGCGTTAATGACAGATTCCCAAGTGTGGTGGCCCGCTGACTGGGGGCACTATGGTCCGTTCTTTATTCGCATGTCGTGGCACGCTGCGGGCACCTATCGGGCGCTTGATGGGCGCGGCGGCGGTGGTACCGGCGCTCAGCGTTTTGCCCCACTCAACAGCTGGCCGGATAACGGCAACCTGGACAAGGCGCGCCGCCTGCTGTGGCCGATAAAGCAAAAATATGGTGAGAAAATCTCCTGGGCCGACTTGCTGGTGTTTGCAGGTAACCGCGCGCTTGAAACCATGGGCTTTAAAACCTTCGGCTTTGGGTTCGGTCGTGCTGATATATGGGCGCCCGAGGATGATATTTATTGGGGCCCTGAGAATGAGTGGCTGGGCACCAAGGATGAGCGCTATACCGGCAGTTTCGAGGACGGTAACCGTGTCCTCGATAACCCTCTTGCCGCGGTGCAAATGGGGCTGATCTACGTTAACCCGGAAGGCCCTAATGGCGTGCCAGACGCAGCTAAATCCGCGATGGACGTACGTGAAACGTTCGCCAGAATGGGGATGAATGATCGCGAGACGGTAGCGCTGACGGTGGGTGGCCACACGTTTGGCAAGATGCACGGCAACGGGCCTGCGGATGCCGTTGGCAAAGCACCCGAGGAATCCAAGCTCAACGAAATGGGCGTTGGCTGGGCTAATAAGCACGAAACGGGGCTGGGTGAGTACACCATCACATCCGGGCTCGAAGGTGCCTGGACCCCCACACCGACCAAGTGGGACAACACCTATCTTGAGACGATTTTCTCCCACGAATGGCGGGTCAAGAAATCCCCGGCGGGCGCCAACCAGTGGGAGCCGGTAGAAGTTAAAGATGGATTTTGGGTGCCCGACGCGCATGTTGAGGGTAAAAAGAACCCTCCGGTGATGAACGCCGCTGACATGGCGATGATTGTCGATCCCGATTATCTGAAAATATCCAAGGAGTACCGCGAGAATCCCGATGTGCTGGCCGACGAGTTCGCCCGCGCCTGGTACAAGCTTCTGCATCGCGATATGGGGCCAAGTGCTCGTTACCTCGGCCCTCAGGTGCCGAGCGAAGTGCTCGTGTGGCAGGACCCCGTGCCCAAGCATGAAGGGCCGCTGGTTTCCGATGAACAGATTGCAACGCTCAAGCAGGCCATTGCCGACACCGGCCTAACGGCCCGGCAGTTGGTCGAAACGGCTTGGGCCTCTGCTTGTACCTACCGCCAAACGGACCATCGAGGTGGCGCTAACGGCGCGCGGATTCGCCTTGAACCGCAGCTCCATTGGGATATCAACATACGCGGTGGCGTGGCGGAGGTGATCGACCAATTGCAGGGCATCAAGGACGCATCCGATGCCAATATTTCGTTGGCCGACATGATTGTTCTGGGCGGGAGTGTTGGGGTTGAGATGGCGGCGGAAGCAGCCGGGCATGACCTGACAGTGCCTTTCACACCAGGGCGTACGGATGCCACTCAGGAGATGACCGAAGTGGATACCCATGCCTATCTTGAACCCAGGCATGATGCGTTTCGTAACTATATGCAGGCGCAGTCAACGTCCATTCCAACCGAGCATTTAATGGTCGACCGGGCATTCATGTTAAACCTGAGCGCGCCCCAGATGACCGCACTGCTGGGCGGCATGCGGGCGATTGGTATTAACGCGGGCGATGACAACAATGACGGTATTTTAACGCATCGCCCTGGGCAGCTGACCAATGACTTCTTTGTCCATCTCATCGATATGGGAACCGTGTGGGAGCCGGTTGATGACACCGAAGCGCGCTTTGTGGGCCGTGATCGTAAGAGCGGCGAAACCCGGTGGACGGCCACTCGGGTTGACTTGGTTTACGGCTCTAACTCGCAGCTGCGTGCCATTGCAGAGGAGTACGCTGCCCATGGCGGTGAGCGACATATGCTCAACAAGTTTGTGTCTGGATGGGTCAAGGTGATGGAGAATGACCGGTTCGACTTGCACCGCTGAGGTTCATGCCTTTGATAAGCGCGGCGGACGGCTACTTCCGCCGCGCTTATTCATGCCCTCTGTTAATATTCGTGGTTTGTCGCCTGCCATGTTGGACAGGGCGTTTGAAATACCACTGGGAATTACTAATGAGCCATCCACAACCCAATAATCCGTTACATGGTTTAAGCCTTGAAAAGATCTTGACGCGTTTGGTTGAGCGTTACGGCTGGGACGGCTTGTACGCAGAGATCAACGTTAACTGCTTCTTCAATGATCCTTCTATTAAGTCGTCGTTGAAATTCCTGCGTAAAACGCAGTGGGCACGGGATAAAGTAGAAGCGCTGTATATCAATACCTTTACGGGTTAACGCAGAAATAAGTGTAGCGGCGGAGTGGGCTATGAGGTTTACGCTCCTCGCGCCGTTTATGCGGCCATTGAGAATAAAAAATACATCGTAGCTTGTCGATTTCTCTCACGCTCGAACGACTAGTGATAGTTCGCTCATGCAATCACAGACCGTTTGAAGTATCGGCTTTCGTGAGGAAATTAATGATGATTACGATGTATGGATTTGGAAAAGTAACGCCGCAAGTGGTGGGGATTACGAGGGATTTACGTGTGCTGTGGGCACTAGAGGAGTGCGAACTGCCTCATCAGGTTAATGGGCTCGATGATGTCGCTGGTGAACTACATAGCGCTGATTATTTGGCAATCAATCCCTTTGGCAAAGTACCCGCGATTGACCATGATGGCGTGATCATTTTTGAGTCAGGGGCTATTGTTATCTACTTGGCGGAGCAATCAGGGAGGCTTCTGCCGACGAGTGAGTCAGAACGCGCTAAAGCCCTGCAATGGACGTTTGCTGCCCTGGATACAGTGGAGCCACCGATGACGCAAATTGCCATGATTGATTTATTTGAAGCGGATGCCGAGTGGGCAAAGCTGCGACGTCCGGCACTCGTGGAGATGGCCAGGAACTGCCTCGCAGTGCTCGAAGGTGTGCTTATCCGCAAGCGCTATCTGCTTGGCGACCAATTTACCTATCCAGACATTCTAATGGTTGCTGCGTTAAGTCAAATACAGCATACAAATCTTCTAGATGAGTTTCCTAATGTGACTTCCTATTTAACGCGCTGTCACGACCGGCCAGCGTGGCATAAATGCCTTGATGCCTATAATCGGCGCTTGGCAGTGTGAGTGGTCAGCATCCCGCACGCCAGCACTTCGGCGAAGTTTATCAGTGTTGGTGCGGATCGACGGAACACACCGGAGAGAAAAACCATGACTACAACTAAACAACCATTGCCGAGTGTCGTATCTTTAGAAGAGTGGAAATTAGCGCTGGATCAGTTTCTCGTAAAAGAGAAAGCGCTAACCCGCGCGCGTGACGCACTGAGTGCTGAGCGTAGGAAATTACCTGTAGTGAAGGTGACTAAGCATTATACGTTTCAGGGCGAAAACGGCCCAGCGTCTCTGCTCGATCTGTTTGAAGGGCGCCGTCAACTCATTGTGTATCATTTTATGTACGCACCTGACTGGAAAGCGGGCTGTGAAGGGTGCTCGTGGGTCGCTGATGCCATGACTCACCCGGCTCATCTGCATGCTCGCGATACCTCGCTAGTGATGGTGTCACGCGCCCCCCTGGAAAAACTTAATCAGTATAGGTCCCGTATGGGATGGGCTTATCCTATCCCATGGTACTCGTCTTATGAGAGCGATTTTAACCATGATGTTGGCGTAACGACTGCGGAAGGTGAGAGGCACGGCGTCAGTGTATTTATTCGTGATGGCAACGCCATGTATCGCAGCTATTTTACAGGGGCGCGAGGCGTCGAATATCTTGGTAGTCTCTGGACCTATTTAGACTTGACCCCGTTTGGTCGTCAGGAAACCTGGGAAGATTCTCCAGAAGGCTGGCCACAAACTGAGCCGTATGGCTGGAATCGTCGCCACGACGAGTATGACGTATAAGACTCGTCTGAACTGGGGGTGAAAAAAGGGTATACACTCAGGGAGGTCATTGACGTTATTCTTGAAAACTTTCCTGACGTGGGTTGAGTGATGACGCATTTGACGTATCGGCGCTAAAAAGCCACCTCACGGCAATCCTTTGCCACTCCTGCTTCCTTTCTTGTTTGCATTGCCACTATTCAGCGATTAATTATTACGTTACACCAGTCCCCGCTTATCACGCCGCGCCGCAAGAATGTCTTTTAGTGTTGCCAGGCCGATGACGCCCAGTACGGAGAGTGAGATTAGCGGCCAGATCAATACATATAACGCCAATATAAAAGTTTGCATGTGCTTTCCTAATGTTTGGCTGGTGCGCTATGGCGCACCAGCGGATGAAATGATTTCAACGTCTTACATAGGGCTTATTGCCCAGCCCTTATCACCCAGCCCTTATCACAGAGCGCTTAGGCCCGAGTAGCAGGCTTAGCCGGGTCATAGTTGATGACGTCCTGATTAATCTGCGCGAAGTCGAACTTGCTTGAGCTCATCAGGCTGACACCGATGCACACAATCGTGCTGACGCCGTAGGCCATTAATGAGGCCATTAGCACCGTGTAGTCCCGCAGGAAGCCAACACAGAAGTAGGCCAAAACAAGAGTGCTGAGTGCGCCGACAATCAAACCGACACGGCGACCGCAGAATCCAAAGGCCATCAGGCCAAGCACTACACCTCCGCCTACGGAGGCCAGCAACTCAAATAGCCCTGCGGTTAGGCCGACCATAGGCAGCAGTTCAAATCGTGCGATGCAGAACATCACCAAGCCTGCGATTACCGCCGAGGTAAACGCCGTGTTGGTGACCCGGCTCCAGAAACAGCTGGCGATCACCGGGAAGACAATTGCGCCCCAGAGCGCGCCAACGAAAATCAGCATGATAAGAATGTCCATGGAGAAGCTGGCGAGAATCACCCCAATCAGCGTCGCCACAATCATGGTCAGCCTGCCAATAAACAGCATCCTGGTCGGATCGGGCTTGTTTTTCGCAATGTTCTTGCCATAGATATCGGCCATGACAATCGCCGACATGGCAGAAAGGTCCGAGTCAGCGGTTGAGGAGAGCGAGCCGATCACCAGAATAAAGAACAGTCCAATAAATACCGGCGAGAGGTACATCGAGACCATCTGCGGGATCAGGTTATTCATGTCGCCATTCATGGGCTCCATACCGGTCATCAGCGCCATCAAGCCAATCATGCCCAAGCCGATAACAATCGCACCGTAGCCAATGGTCGCGGTGATAAAGGTCGGTTTGATATGGTCTTCACGCACGGCGAACAAGCGTTGGGAGATAGTCTGGTTACCAATCGCGTAGGCCAACACCGCTACAAAGAAAGGGGCGCCCTGATTGAGGATGGCATCCACCGAGAACAGACTTGCCTGTTCTGGAGTGAGCAGACTCATGCCGTTCGATAGCGTTTCCGGCCCGCCGATTGCGAACATCACTGCGGGGATGATTAGAATGGCAATGGCCATCATCGCCATCAGTTGGGCAAAGTCAGTAAGGACCGAAGCGCGGAACCCCGACCATAGCGTGTAAGACAGCACCCCAACGCCTGCGATCACCACCCCGGCTTGAAAGGAGAGTGGTGAGAGCACTGAGACCAGTGCGCCGGACGCCGTGAAGTTGACCATCAGGCTGATGATACTGCCTAGTATGTTGGAGGAGGCAAGAATCAACTGGCTGGAGGCGCCATGCCGGGCATGGATCAGTTCACCCAGAGTGTGCGCATTGGGCGCCAGCTTGCGAAAGCGACGGCCAAAGGGGTAGATGAACAGGATCATCAACGCGCCCCACAACCCGTAATGCAGGGGGCCTGAGATGCCATAGGTATAACCCGAGGTCGCAGCGGCGTAAAAGGAGGCAGCCCAGATCCAGGTGGCGGTCATGCTGGCGGCGCCAAGGCCAAAGCCGATCTGATGGTTAGACACCATGAAGGCGTCGGTATTTTCCTTTTTCTCCTTGATCAGTAGGGTCAGCAGATAAGTGCCGCCGTAAAAGAACACCAGTAAAGCGAGGACCGTCAGGGTCGAGAATTGATAGAAGTTTTCGTTGTACATGGAATACCCATAGGTTTTGCAGCCCAGCATCCTAAATAGCAACCAGCGTTCCGTTGTCGGAAAGGTCGCCACAGGACGTGAGCAAAAAAACAGAACATCTTTCTAGGTATGTCTGTAGCGAGATAAGACTGCGATTGGCAGTCTGGCCGTGCAAGCGTCAGGTGCTGAAAACACCTTAAGCCCTAGATAGGGGGGCCAGGTCAACGCTTGCCATGATGCGTAATAGCGAACGCAATAAAGCGGTGGCAAGGTCGAACCGAAGAGGTACCTTACGCCTTTACGCTCGAACAGTACAGGTTGACGCCCGCGCCGCTATGTGCTAGTTGAAGTGAGGCGCGAACATATCCGCCCCAGGTTGGCCTCACTAAAAACAGAAGGCTTGGGACGGGCCGCTAATTAACGCGAGGTGTCGAGAAAACACCGGAGGAAGATGCTAAATCCCGTTATTCAGGAAGAACCGACCGGCTGCGGGATTGCTTCTGTAGCGACTATTCTGGGTAAAAGCTACCCTGAGATGAAGGCCATTGCGAATGCGATGGATATTGCCGCAGATGATGAATCGCTGTGGTCTGATACCCAGTATGTGCGCCAGATGCTGGCCCAAGCGGGTGTGGCTACCTCGCCGGATGAAACGCCGTTTACCACATGGCAGGCGCTACCGGCGCTGGCGCTGCTAGCGATTAAACCCCATCAAAAGGAGGGCAAACACTTTTGGCACTGGGTGGTATTTCAGCGCATCAATGGTCAGCCTGTGGTGCTGGATTCCGCCAGTTATCTGCCCGCTAATATCCGCACAGATTTTGATGCTATGCATCCTGCCTGGTGGATTGAGGTCCTTAACCCATGCTCAAGTGACGATAAATAACGCCACTCGCGCCGCCTATCCTGCGCTTCTAGAGGTTTGGGAGGCTTTGGTTCGTGCCACCCACCCTTTCTGGCAGAGAGCGATTTGCTATTACTAGCTTGTGAGCGCATATAAAAAACGGCCCGTGGGCCGTTTTTTATACCGTGGCTAGCTGCTTGGCTAACCCTTATGCGCTATAGCTTATCCTGGGTTTTATGCTCAAAGTCGCTGGCATCGTGGCGTTCATGCAGCTGTTCGCTGGGCTCGCCAAATGTGCGGTTAACCATACGGCCACGCTGTACGGCGGGGCGTGCATCAAGTTCTTCTGCCCAGCGGAGCACGTGTGTATACATGTGCGCTTCCAAAAACTCAGCCGCTTCGTAAACGCGGTTTTTCACCAGGGCGCCATACCAGGGGTAAATCGCCATATCCGCAATGGTGTACTCATCACCGGCCATGTAGCGGTTATTGGCCAAGTGGCGGTCAAGTACATCGAGCTGGCGCTTTATTTCCATCGTGTAACGGTCGATAGGGTACTGGTACTTTTCAGGCGCGTAAGCGTAGAAGTGACCAAAGCCACCGCCGAGTATCGGGCCGCTGCCCATCTGCCAGAATAACCAGGAAAGGCACTCGGTACGCTTGGCTGGGTCGGTTGGTAGGAAGGCGGAGAATTTTTCAGCCAGGTAGAGAAGAATAGCGCCTGACTCAAAAACGCGCTGAGGCGGGTTAGTGCTGTGGTCCATCAACGCCGGGATTTTGGAGTTGGGATTAACGTCTACAAATCCGCTGCCGAACTGATCGCCTTCACCGATTTGGATCAAGTAAGCGTCATACTCAGCGGCTTCGATGCCTTTTGCTAATAGCTCCTCAAGCATGATGGTCACTTTAACGCCATTGGGGGTGGCCAATGAGTAGAGCTGAAGCGGGTGTTTACCAACGGGCAGCGCTTTATCGTGAGTAGGCCCTGCGATAGGACGGTTAATGTTGGCGAATTTACCGCCATTGCCCGGTTCCCATTTCCAAACGCGCGGTGGGGTGTAAGACGTATCGCTCATCATGGCCTCGCTGTGTCGTGTCGCGGGCAGCGCCCGGTGGTAAAAATAATCAATTCAAACGCAATAGGTACTCTATGAGGGTAGTAAAACGCAGGTACAAGGGGCGAGAATAATTAGCCGCGTAATAAACTGACGGATAAGTCACCAGGGAGGCAATCATGCAAACCATTGGAGTGCTGGGCGGAATGAGCTGGGAGTCCACGCAAAGCTATTATCGCGCCTTGAACGAGGGCGTAAAACAAGCGCTGGGCGGTCTCCACTCGGCCAAAATTGCCATGGTGAGTGTCGATTTTGCTGAGATTGAGGCGCTGCAAAAGCAGGGCGATTGGGAAACCGCTGGAAAAATCCTTGCTGAGGCGGCGCACAATATTGAGCGGGCCGGCGCTGACTTTTTACTGCTGGCCACCAATACCATGCATAAAGTGGCACCCGCGATTGAGCACGCTATCAGCATCCCGCTGTTACACATCGCTGATGCGACCGCAGAGCAGCTGCGAAAGGACGGTATAACGCGTGTTGGCTTGTTGGGTACGCGCTTTACGATGGAACAGGATTTCTACAAGGCGCGTTTGCGGGACACATTTGGCATTGAGGTCGTGGTGCCAGAGGAGGGGCAACGCGAGACGGTTCATCGCATTATTTTCGATGAGCTATGCCAAGGGAAGATCAACGATGACTCCCGTGAGCACTATCTGAAGGTGATCGCCAGCCTGCATCAACAGGGCGCTCAGGCGGTCATTCTAGGCTGTACAGAAATTGCCTTACTGGTAGAGCAAGCACATACCGCTGTGCCGCTTTACGATACCACTGCCCTGCATGCAAGCGGAGCAGTGGAGCGTGCGCTTAATAACTAACGGGTGATTAACGCTAAAACGTTAAGCAAGCGTTAGGGTAACGTCGATATTGCCACGGGTAGCGTTGGAGTAAGGGCATACGACATGGGCCTTGTCGACCAGATCCTGAGCGATGCTCTTGTCAATGCCGGGAAGGCTGATTGTTAGCTCGACTTCGATGCCAAAACCGGTAGGAATGGCACCAATACCTACACTGCCTTCAATGGCGGTATCCTGGGGAAGCGTTACTTTTTCCTGGCTGGCGACATGTTTTAGGGCGCCTAAAAAGCAAGCAGAGTAACCCGCCGCAAACAGCTGCTCCGGGTTGGTACCCTCACCGCCTGCTCCGCCCAGCTCCTTGGGAGTGCTGAGTTTGACGTCCAGCGCGCCGTCAGACGACTTGGCGCTGCCTTCACGACCACCGGTCGCGTGGGCATGGGCGCGGTAAGCAATTTTTTCGATAGACATAGCAGTTTCCTTTTTGGGACGAGTAATAGGGACGTCTTTTAATGATGATCAAGTTCCAGCTCACTGCACGGCTCTAGCCTACAAGGTCCTAGGGTTTGTCTGAAAAGTCGACGAGCGAAGACAAGACAAGGCAAAAATTGGCGAAAAAACGGAGTTTACATGTGTAAATGAGCATTTTGAGCCAATTTTTAACGCCGTATTGTCGAGCGCAGACACTTTTCAGACAGAGCCTAACGCGGGCATGTCGGCTCCCTACTTGATGCAATGCGTTAATGTAGCGTGCCATACGTTCGCTTGCTAGCGCTAGACGTTGGTTGTAGAAGGGCGGTTTTGCTTTGACACGTCTGTGTTGGGTCTTTTAATCTTCAAGCGATTGTTACCGGTAACAGCTGGTATTCAAGCTGTAGATATCCAGTCAATCCGCTACCTGCCAGGCACCCTGACAGCGATGGTTTTGTGCCCTCGTAAATCAGCCCTTTTCGGAGAAATTATCTAATGAGCCCTACTTCTTATCGTATTTTGGTGATGGGTGCCTCCGGCTGCGGAAAATCCCACATTGGCCAGCAGCTGGCAGCCGCCATGAATGCCACGTTTATTGACGGTGACGATTATCACCCGCCTGCTAACGTAGCCAAAATGGCGGGCGGGACGCCGCTTAATGACGATGATCGTCAGGAGTGGCTTGAGAAGCTGTCGTCACTGTTTGCCCACTACCAGGCTCGAAATGAAACCGCTGTGATTGCGTGTTCGGGCTTAAAGCGGCGTTATCGGGATTGTTTGCGCCAGGGCGATTCAGCACTGCAAATTCTGTACCTGGAAGGGAGCGCGGAGCTATTACGCGAGCGCCTGGCCACCAGAGAAGGGCACTTCTTTAAAGGAGATAACATGCTGGCCAGCCAGCTTGCTGATTTACAACCGCCGGGTGATGATGAGGCCGTTAGCCTGTCCATTGCGCTCTCTCCAGAGGAGATTGTGAGCCGATTTACTGGCACACTCAATGCGCGGCTACCTTCGCCATCCAGCTAATCGTTGTTACAGAGGCAGTATCCCGTTTGAAGAAAAAACGCCCAACGCTACAAACTATTGCTGATCAGGTCGGGGCAACCAAAATGACGGTGAGTCGTTGCCTAAGAGACCCGGAAACTGTTTCAGAAGGCTTGCGCGAGCGTATTCTTAGCGTGGCCGAGCAGGTCGGCTATATTCCCAACCGAGCGCCGGATCTACTTTCGCGTGCTACCAGCCACTCTATTGGCGTGTTGGTTCCTTCGCTGACGAACCAAGTCTTTGCTGATGTCATCGTGGGGATTGAGAAACGTACCGAGCCTGCCGGTTATCATCTTATGCTGTCTCACTATGGGTATAGCCCGGCCGTTGAAGAGCGAAGTTTGGCATCGGTGCTGTCTTACAACGTGGATGGGGTGATTCTTTCGGACCATCATCACACTCCCCGCACGCTGCGAATGCTGGAAACCGCCGGTATTCCTGTGGTGGAAATCATGGACACCCATCATAAGCCGCTGCAGCAGGCGGTAGGCTATGACAACGTCGCAGCAGCGTTTGATATGGTGAGTGAAATGATTCGCCATGGCCGGCAACAGATTATTTATCTGGCTGTGCGGCTGGATGAGCGCACGCTGCAACGTGAGCAGGGCTACCGCCAGGCGATGGAACAGCACGGCCTTACGCCGGTAACGCTGCATAGCAGTCAACGCTCCTCTTACAGCGTAGGCGCAGCGCTTCTAGAGCAAATTTTAAACGACTACCCTCATACGGATGGCGTATTCTGCACTAACGATGACGTGGCCGTGGGGGCGTATTTTGAGTGTCAGCGCCGCGGTATTAACGTGCCTGAGCAGATGGCGATTGCGGGTTTCCACGGCCACGACGTGGGGCAGGCAATGACGCCAAAGCTTGCAAGTGTCATCACGCCACGCCAAGCCATTGGGGAGGCTGCCGCGCAAGCACTGCTGGCCAGGATTCAGGGCGAAGCGGTGGCTGATCATACGGTCGACTTGGGCTATCGCATCGAAACAGGCGCCACGCTATAGCCGGTTTTTGATCGGACTATTACCGAGAGAAGCCGCACTGGTGATAAGCGCGCTGGCTGGTTAAAGTAACCATTTTCGTTTGTATCGAGGCTACCGTGCATATCTCCGAGCTCAATATTTATCCGGTCAAATCCTTAAAGGGTATCAGTCTTACCCACAGTGAACTGCTGCCCACCGGCCTTGCGTGGGACCGCCGCTGGATGCTGGTTGATACACAGCAGCGCTTTGTGACTCAACGCCAGCGGCCTGCGCTAGCCACGGTAGAAGTAGCCTTAACCACTGATGCCTTGGTACTTTCACACCCCCATGTTGAGCCACTTTCGATCCCGCTTGCAGAACCGAGCGGCAACCTGCGTATCGTTCAGGTCTGGAATGATCACTGTAAGGCGTGGCCTGAAAGCCGCGATGTTTCAAGCTGGCTGGAAGCTGCTTTAGGTGAACAGGGCAGTGGCCTAAGCCTGGTCCGTTTCGCCACGCAGTTTAAACGTCCGGTAGAAACGGCGTTTTTAAACGGGGATGACGCCGACACGCTTTTTGCGGATGGCTACCCTTTTCTGATTGCTTCAACCGGCTCTCTCAATGCACTCAACCGTGCCCTTGAGGAGAGTGGTTGCCAGGCTATTCCCATGAACCGTTTTCGGCCCAGTATTGTGGTCGAAACCGACAAGCCATGGGCTGAAGATGGTTGGCAAGCGCTACAGGCTAGTAATGGCGCATTTGAACTTATTCTGCGTAAGCCGTGTAAACGTTGCAAAATTACCACGGTAGACCAGCAAACGGCCCAGATACCTGAGCCTGCCGAGCCGCTTAAAACGTTAATAGGCCTGAATACTCAGCCTGCATTAAAAGGCGCTTATTTTGGGCAGAACGCGACACTGCATGCTGGTGCAGGAAGCATTATTCGCGTGGGGGATACGCTGGTGGCTGAGGCGCGTGGCGCTTGAGACGCAGCAGTCGGGTGAGTCGTTTGATCGGACTCGCGCACGAGCTGATTTTTAACGCCGTATGGTCGAGCGCAGGCAGTTTTCGTACACAGCCTGGTGCGGCCTGGGAAGCGCCCATCATCTGAGTTCTGCACTGTGCTAAAAATCAGCTACGCTGAACGGGGTGGTCAGTTGCTCTATACGAGTGACCATTCAACCTTTTTTGACCATATCAGTATCCACTGATCAATCAGGTCTTTCGCTATCACTGATAAGGAGTTTTTCATGGATCGTAAAGCTAGCGCACGTTGGGAAGGTGGACTGAAGGATGGAAAAGGCACCGTTTCAACCGAAAGTGGCGTTCTCAGTGCTAATTACTCCTTCAAACAGCGTTTTGAAGACGAAAAGGGCACCAATCCGGAAGAGCTGATTGGCGCTGCGCATGCCAGCTGCTTTTCAATGGCGCTTTCCAATATTTTAGGCGAGGCCGGTTATACCGCTGATGCTATTGATACCACTGCCAGCGTTACGCTGAAGCAGGATTCAGCAGGCTTTAGCATTTCCAGCATTCATCTGGATGTCACCGCTGAAGTAAGTGGTGCCGATGAAGAGAGCTTCAAAGAGGCCGCCCAAAAAGCCAAGGAAAATTGTCCCGTATCAAAAGTGCTCAATGCAGAGATAAGCATGACGGCCCAGTTAAAAGGCTAGTGCTTTAGTGATAGGCGCTACGTTTAAAACACGTAGCGCTTTTTTAATGGCCAATATTTTATGATGAGGGGTAAGGCGCAATAACTATAAGTCACTACAGTTTTAGGCTTGCCGTTTAGTGTGTAGGTTGCTATAGCGAATAGATAAAGAGAGTGCGCTTTTTAAGGTGTCTGAAAAATAAAGAAAGCTTGATGTTGTTGGTTTGAGTCCAGCGCTTGGTATGTATGTGTAAAGAGGAAGCGTTTTTTAATCTTGTAGGAAGTGTGGGTGTTAAATGCACGCTATGCTTTAATTTGTATATAAAAAAGCCTTAGCAGAAGCTAAGGCTTTTAGAGCTAGTGTGCTTAGAACTAGTATACGAAGGCTGCTTTACGCTTCTGCTTCGTCACGTTCAAATTCAGCGGCTTCTTCAAGCGCTTCTTTTGAAGCGTTAACGCGGACATCATACTCGTTACCTTCCGCATCCCAGATCAGTTCGAGTGAATCCCACTCGATGGCGACATCTTTTTCACCCATGCCAAGGAAGCCGCCAACACCGATGATCACAGCGGTCACTTGACCACTCTCATCAATAATCAGGTCGTGGATAGTACCGATGTTCTCGTCATCTTCGACGGTGCTTTTAACATGATGGCCCTTAAGGGAGTCTGAGTAGAAAACGTTTTCTGGTACACTGGTCAGGTAGGTTGCTTCAACTTCAACGGTCGTTGATGTTGTTTCTTCGGCGCTTACATTACCTGCTGCTAGCATGAAAGCAGGAACCATTAGTGTACCAATGACGGCTGATTTGATCATTTTCATTCCTCTTTCTCCTTGATAAGGCTCAGTATCTTACGTTGGTGTCTAAATCAAACAGTTGAAGCTAACGATTCAGGACGATCCAGTTTATGAACCAGGCAGTGATACTTGAATCGCTGCCTTTCCTTAAAATGTAGAATATACATTAGGTGCCAAAGGCTTGTAGATTAGTTGCAAAGTAGGCTTTAAGCGTTGTTTGCAATTAAAAAAGCCTTGTTACGGTTGTGTGAAGCTCCGTGTTTGACACAATATCAATGTAGTCGCTGTGCTCTGTTTTTCAATAGTATTGTTAACATATTTTTTAAATATCGGATTTTTAAAGACTGTTGGCAAGGCTTTACAATCAATGGCAGGTTCGTTGTGCTAGTTAACGGAAGTTGTGTCAGGGGGCATGGAAGCCTGCCTCTTTCGAGAAGACTTCTCTGGGGTATGTATGCCGCTTTGATAGGGGTTAAGTAGCAGTTTTTGTACAAAGCCTAGCGGGCAGGGTCCAGTACGCCGCCTAGCGAAGCATTACGCCTAAACCAGCCAGCAATGCTGGAGCGAGGTTGGTGGGTGGGAAGCACCTCGTGAGGAACGGTTTCTGATAAAAAGCAGGCAAACGTTCCGGCTTCCGGTACAACACGGGCAACTTCCTTGCTGGCATCATCAGGATGATAGATCACCATTTCGCCGCCGCCATCACTTGGCCATTGAGGATTTAAATAGCCGACGGTAGAAATTACCCGGTTGGCGCGGCCGCGAAAGCTGTCCAAATGGCGCTGGTAAAAAGCGCCCGCCGGATAATGGGCAAAATGCGCTTCATACTCAAAAAGGCCTAAAAACAGCGCTTGGTTAAGCGACTGCTGTAGCTCGCTCATTGCATCAAGATAGTGGCGTTGGGCTTCACTTTGACGATCCAGCCAGTGAATAGCATCGCCGCGAATATCCTTGCGCAAATGATGCTGCTGACCTCGGCCAATCCCGGCTTCTTCAAGCGCATCATGCTCGGCCATGTGCGAAAGCTCACGGTGTAAGGCGTGGCAAAGATCAAGATTGATCGCCGCGCGCCCCACATACCAGCCTTGCTCCACCAGCGCATCAACAATCGCTACTTGTGCAGCGGGCGTTAACACGGGCGACGTGGTGAAGTTTGAAAGCATCATTTGCGTATACTCTTGGGCATCGCCGGATGGTGGTCAGCGGACAGTTGGCTGGTACGTTCAGGGCTAGTACGCTCAGGATAGTGCCGTAGTATACCCGGGGGTTGTTGATATAAGTCGATGGGCATGCCAAATCCTTCGGCTAACAACTCGACCAGCATCATCGCTGAAAGCCCCCAGATCACATGGCCATCCACGTGGTAACTAGGTACGTAGTGAGGCACGCCATCGACAGGAATGACATCCGTATGGGTACGCTGGTCCTCTAAAAAGTGGCTAAGAGGGACTTCAAAGATGGCGTCTAATTCACCGAGATCTGCGACCAAAGGCAGGTCCGGTGGAATAATGCCTACCCACGGTGTTACCCGCAGGCCATGCAGCGAAATCACATCTGAAAGTCGGCCTAGCGGCTCGACCACCGCTGGATCAAGAGCAATCTCTTCCTGAGCTTCGCGCAGCGCCGTGGCGTAAAGATCTGTATCTTCCGGCTCGCGTTTGCCGCCGGGAAACGCAACCTGACCGCTATGGGTAGTTAAGTGGCTTGCCCTGCGTGTAAACAGCAAGGTCGGCGATACGCGATCAACCACAGGAATCAGCACAGCGGCTTCGCGCATCTGACATTGATCTAGCCTTTGTGGGTTGAGCTGTTGCAGCCGTTTGCGTAGATTCTCTAACATGGGGTATCCCGTCACTTTGTCCCTTTTTACCCAGCAGTGGTTATGTGCGTCAAGCATCGATAACGAGTGCCATTTAGCCGTAGGAATATGCCATGAATTTTTGCAGCCAGTGCGGCGATAACGTACGTTTCGCGGTCCCCGAAGGTGACGACCGGCCGCGCTACCTGTGCGATGCCTGCGGTACTATTCACTACCAGAACCCGCGCATTGTCGCTGGAACGCTACCCGTCAGTGGCTCCAAAGTCTTGTTATGTAAACGTGCCATTTCACCTCGTAAAGGCTACTGGACGCTGCCTGCCGGGTATATGGAAAATGCTGAAACGACGCAACAGGCTGCCGCCCGCGAAACCCGTGAGGAAGCACATGCCGAGGTGCTCCTGGGCGACCTTTATACCCTGATTGATTTACCGCATATTAATCAGGTGTACATGATTTTTCGGGCAGAGCTTGTCGGTGGCTTTAGCGCCGGTGTTGAAAGCCTTGAGGTCGCCTTGTTTGATGAGCATGAAATTCCCTGGGATGAGATAGCCTTTCCGACCATTGAGCGGACGCTGCATCATTTCTACCGGGACCGGCTGGACCACCACTTTCCGCTACATACGGGCACGATCACATCTGAGGATCGTGAACGTTACTTTGGTAGTGCTTAAGCGAGCAAACCCTAAAGCTCGGCAAGCTGCCAAACATCATAGGCGACTTCTTCATAAGGGTGGGCAAGCTTAAGCGCGGCGATAGCCGCGTGTATGCAGGTGTCTTGGCAAACGAGCTCCACCTTAAGCTCTTCAACGTGCTCGAGTGTTCCGACTGCGCCGATATGCGGGTCAGCACCCGAAAGCGGGCGAAACTGACCGGTGCCACGGGTTTGAAAGCAGCAGGCTTCATAGTTGCCGATTCGCCCGGCGCCCGTCTCGAAAACGGCTTCTTTAACGCTTTCGGCATCGTCAGTGGGCACAAAAAATGCAAGCTTATACATGCCATACTCCTGTTAAAACGTGACTTTAAAAAATGGCACTTAAAACACAGCCTAGTGACATACCAGGTGACATAGTAGTGAACAACAGTAGTGAACAATAGTAGCGAACAGACGGCTTCTGGTCGCATGATTAGCTTTGTATGATGACGCTTTTGTGAATATGGTTATCGTCACGTTATCAATAAAGGCAGGACGCCAACCGATGGATAAATTTGAGGTGAAGTTGGACCAAGCGGCCAGAGCCGCCTGGATGTCGTATGTGGGCGGTCTAACGCAGGATGAAATCGCAAGCCAGTTGGGTGTTTCCCGGCCAGGTGTACAGCGTCTGTTGGCGTTTGCGCGTCAGGAAGGGTTGGTGAAGGTGCATATTGACCATCCTATTTCGAGCTGCATGACGCTGGGTCACACGCTGCGTGAACATTTTGGGCTGACCTTTTGCGATGTAGTGCCCGCTGAGACGGCATCTGCGGAAAGCGCCACGTATTACCTGGGCGTTGCCGGGGCAGAGCGCATCGGCAAGTTGGTTGAGCGTAGCGAGCCGTTGACGTTATCACTGGGTAGTGGACGCTCTGTGCGGGCGGCGGTAGAAGCGCTTGATCGAACGGAGCGGCCCCAGCACCGGTTTGTGTCGCTGGTGGGGAATGTCGCCCGGGATGGCTCGGCCAACCGCTACGACGCGGTGATGCTCTTGGCGGATAAAACTGGTGGCGAACGATTTCTACTCCCCGCGCCGGTGGTGGCCGAATCGATTGACGAGAAAAACGCAATGCTTTCCCAGCGCCTGTTTCAGGCTATCGCCAATGTGGCTCGGACGTCGGAAGCCGCGTTTATTGGGGTAGGGCGAATCGACCGCCAGGCGACGTTGTTCCAGGACCACTTTATCAGTGAGCGCGAGCTTGATGAATTGTTGGGTTTGGAGGCCGTGGGGGAGCTGCTCGGCTGGCCGTTAAATAGCCAAGGCGAAGTCATTGACTGCTCCATTACTCGGCGTGTGACAAGCTTGCCGCTTGAGCATTTTGGCAAGCATCTTATGGTCGCGATTGCCGGTGGCTACGATAAAGCGTTAGGCATTCATGCGGCACTACAAGGCGGCTGGTTAAAAGGCTTAATCACCGACGAAGTGGCGGCACGGCGCATTGTTGAGCGGCTACCTTCCCGCCAAGCGTAATGCGTTAAAAAGAGGCGTAATCATAAAGTCTAAGCCGCAGGGCTTTGATTTTTTTTCCTCTACGTACGATCATTTGTTCGAAACATGATCAAAATGATCAGGCGATAATAATGCCAACATTAGCCAAAGGAGAGTTATATGCGACTCGCGCGTCACTTGCCCGTCACCACCTTAGCAGCGGCCATTGCCGTGGCAGGCCATGCTCAGGCACAAACTGAAATCACGGTCGCCACCGTTAATAATAACGACATGGTGATCATGCAGAGCTTGACCGATGCGTTTGAAGAGGCGCATCCCGATATCACCCTGGACTGGGTCGTGCTGGAGGAGAACGTTCTTCGTCAGCGCATGACCACCGATATTGCCACGGGCGGCGGCCAGTTTGATGTTATGACGATTGGCGCTTATGAAGCACCGATCTGGGCGGAGCGCGAGTGGCTTGAACCCTTGAATGACCTGCCTGATGAGTACGCCGTAGACGACTTGTTGACCTCCGTACGCGACGGGCTAAGCCTTGACGGCACGCCCTACGCGCTGCCGTTTTATGCGGAAAGTTCGATGATGTACTACCGCAAAGACCTCTTCGAGGAGGCCGGGATTGAAATGCCCGAACAGCCGACCTGGAGCGAGGTACGCGATTGGGCCGAGCAGCTCCACGGTGCGCAGGAAGGAGTGGCGGGTATCTGCCTACGTGGCAAACCCGGTTGGGGTGAAAACATGGCCTTCGTCACTACGCTGGTCAATACCTACGGTGGCCGCTGGTTTGATGAAGAGTGGAACCCCGAAATCAATTCTGAGCCCTGGATGAATGCCATTGAGTTCTATGTGGACCTGCTGGGTAACTATGGTCCTCCTGGCGCCAGCTCCAACGGCTTTAATGAAAACCTGGCGCTGTTCTCACGCGGTAACTGTGCGATGTGGGTCGACGCTACCTCTGCTGCGGGCACGCTTTATGATGGTGACGAGTCGAGCGTCGCCGATAACCTCGGTTTTGCCCCGGCGCCCGTGGCTGAAACGCCAAAAGGCTCGCACTGGTTATGGACCTGGGCGCTGGCAATTCCAGCCTCCTCCGAGCATAAAGATGCCGCTAAGCAGTTTATCTCTTGGGCGACATCACAAGAGTACATTGAGCTGGTGGGCGAAACCCAAGGGTGGACCAACGTACCGCCGGGCACTCGCGCATCCACCTACGCCAATGAGCAGTACACGGAGGCGGCGCCTTTCGCTGATTTTGTGCTGAACGCGATTCAAAATGCCGACCCGACCGACTCCACGCTAGAGCCGAACCCGTATACCGGCGTGCAAATTGTCAATATTCCCGAGTTCCAAGCGATTGGCACCCAGGTAGGGCAGAGCATTGCCGCTGCGTTAACCGGTGACACCACGGTAGAGCAAGCGCTTAACAGCGCCCAGCGCGCCACTGAGCGCACTATGCAGCGAGCGGGTTACAACGACTAATAAGTAAAAGCGCCTACCCGTTACGCGGGTAGGTGTGTTGTAACGGTTTCTCGTTGGTTTTTTCGCGCAGGTATTCCCATGACTAAAACACGTGCTTCTGGCCGTACGGTTGGCGGGCTAAGAACGTTATCGCTTCAAGCTCCCGCTGTGACGCTGCTGTTGTTATGGATGATCATACCGTTAGGCATGACGATATGGTTCTCCTTCCAGTACTACAACCTGCTGATGCCGGGCATGAGTGGCTTTGCCGGGGTTGAAAACTACGAGTATTTGCTAACCGACCCCGCACTGTGGAAGGCAATGGGCAATACCTTGCTGCTGGTAGGCTGGGTATTGGCGATTACCGTAGTAGGCGGCACGCTGCTGGCCGTTCTTTTTCAACAAGACTTTGCCGGGCGCGGTATTGCCCGAGTGCTGGCAATTTCACCCTTTTTTGTAATGCCCACCGTGAGTGCGCTGGTGTGGAAAAACATGATGATGCACCCCTCCAACGGGGTGTTGGCATGGTTGGCAAACTCGTTTGGTTTGCCTGCCGTGGATTGGTTTTCAACGCTCCCGTTAACCTCCATCGTGATTATTGTGGCGTGGCAGTGGCTACCCTTTGCGCTGTTGATTCTGCTCACCGCCATGCAATCCCTGGATGAAGACCAGGTGGAAGCCGCACGAATGGATGGTGCCGGGCCTATCGCGATCTTCTTCTTTATAACGCTTCCGCATCTTAAGCGAGCCATCAGCGTGGTGATCATGATCGAAATGATCTTCCTGCTGACCATTTTTGCCGAAATTTTTGTGACCACCTCAGGCGGGCCTGGGCTTGCGACCACCAATTTGGCTTATCTGATCTACATGCGGGCGCTGCTTGATTTTGATGTGGGGGTTGCCTCTGCAGGCGGGGTAATCGCGATTATTCTTGCCAACATCGTGGCGATTTTCCTGGTGCGGATGGTTGCGAAAAACCTTGAAGATTAGCGCTTTGGGCACTTGGAGAATATAAATGTCATTATTACGTTCCACTACGCCAGCGCAAAACGTGTCGGGGGCGGGCACTGCCCGCGGGTCGGCCGGCATGAAAACGCTCGTGATTACGCTGGTGGGCTGGTCGGTAGCGCTGGTGATTTTCTTCCCGATTTTATGGATGATACTCACCGGGTTTAAAACCGAAGCGGCCGCAATTGCCGACCCAAGCTTTATCTTTACGCCCACGCTTGAAAGCTACGAAGCCGTGCAGGCGCGCTCAGGCTATGCACGCTTTGCGCTCAACAGTGTTGCCGTCGCCTTTGGCTCGACGTTTCTGGCGCTGTTAATTGCTATTCCTTCTGCCTATGCCATGGCCTTTCTGCCCACTAAACGCACCAAGGGCACGTTGCTCTGGATGCTTTCTACCAAGATGCTGCCGCCTGTTGGCGTGTTGGTACCGATCTATCTTATTTTCCGCGATGTCGGGCTGCTGGATACCCGCACGGGGCTGATCATTATTTACACGCTAATGAACCTGCCGATTGTGGTGTGGATGCTTTACACCTTCTTTAAGGACATGCCCAAGGACATCCTTGAAGCCGGGCGAATGGACGGTGCCTCGACGCTACAAGAAGTGTTCTTCCTGCTCTTGCCGCTCACTCTGCCAGGCATTGCCTCTACCGGTTTGCTCTCGGTTATCTTGAGCTGGAACGAAGCGTTCTGGAGTCTCAATCTCACCTCTTCCAAGGCGGCACCGTTAACCGCTTATATCGCCTCGTTCTCAAGTCCTGAAGGGCTGTTCTGGGCCAAGCTCTCGGCGGCTTCTACCATGGCCATCGCCCCTATCCTCATTCTTGGCTGGATGACCCAAAAACAAATGGTGCGTGGCCTGACCTTTGGCGCCGTCAAGTAAAGGAGTTTTGCATGGCAACCTTACAACTTAACAATATTACCAAGCGCTTTGGCGACACCGCGGTCATCAAAGGGATCAACCTTGAAGTCAACGACCGCGAGTTTGTGGTGTTTGTGGGGCCTTCCGGCTGCGGAAAATCAACGCTGATGCGCATTATCGCGGGGCTTGAGAGCGCCACTGATGGCGATATCGTGATTGATGGCCAGCGAATGAACGATGTGGGGCCTGCCGACCGTGGCTTGGCGATGGTGTTTCAAAGCTATGCCCTGTACCCGCACATGACGGTAGAGGGCAATATGGGCTTTAGCATGCGCTTGGCCGGTGTGCCCAAAGAGGAGCGCCGCGCCAAGGTGCTGGAAACTGCTAAAATACTTCAGCTTGAGCCGCTGCTTGACCGCAAGCCCAAGGCGCTTTCCGGTGGTCAGCGTCAGCGCGTGGCGATTGGTCGAGCTATCGTGCGCAACCCGAGTATTTTCCTGTTTGATGAGCCGCTTTCCAACCTGGATGCCGCGCTGCGCGTACAGATGCGTATTGAGCTTGCCCGCCTGCACGAAAAACTCAACGCCACCATGATTTACGTGACCCACGACCAGATTGAAGCCATGACCATGGCCGATAAGATTGTCGTCTTGCATGACGGCGTGGTCGAACAGGTCGGTTCACCCATGGCGCTCTACCATCACCCGGCAAACCGCTTTGTGGCCGGGTTTATTGGCTCGCCAAAAATGAATTTCTTTGATGTTGAATTAATCAGTACCTCGCCGGAAGGTGTTCAGGTTCGCTTGCCAGGTGGTGGCGAATGCATGGTGCCCGTCAACGCCCAAGCGCTTGAAAACGCGTCTTCTGAAAACACACCAGTCGAAAGCCAGCCAGCCCTTGAACTGGGTATTCGCCCCGAGCACCTGGTGCTTGATGAGGCGGGTGCGCTCAGTGGCCAGATTGAAGTGCTTGAGCGCTTGGGTGGGCAAACCTCGCTGTATGTACGTATGGGTGACCTGTTGGTCACGCTGATGACGGATGGGGATGTGGCCTATCGCGTTCACGAGACCATACGCTTTGGCTTCGCCCCTGAGCGGGCACACTTGTTTGCGGCCGATGGCCGCGCGTTGCCCAGTCTTGCTCAGCATCCGCTGGCGGGGCTTACGCGCCACGATAACCGCACACCCGGTGATGAGGCGTTGGCATGAAGGCAGTGATATTTGACTGCGATGGCGTGTTGGTGGATAGCGAAGCACTGGCGGAAGGTGTGCTGGAGGAGTATCTCGGTAGGTGGCTACCCGATTTGAACATTGCCGAGCGGCTTAGCCAGGCGTTGGGAATGACTACCGGCGACATTCTTAAGCACCTGGAGCAGCACAGCGTGTATACGCTACCTGATAACGCCACTGAACAGGTGGACGCGACCATTGAAGCGCGCCTGGCGCGTGAGCTTGCCCCTGTCGCGGGCGCGCACGATGCCGTGTTGGCAATTCCCTTGGCCAAGGCGGTGGTATCCAACAGCCGCCGTCAGCGGGTTGTAGCGTCACTTGCGTGCACTCAGCTGGCTGATGCCTTTGGCAAGGACACGCCTATTTTTACGGCGGACCAGGTAGCCAACCCCAAGCCAGACCCCGCGCTTTATCTGCTGGCCGCCACGCAGCTGGGCTATCTCCCTGGTAATTGTCTGGTCATCGAAGACAGCGTGGCGGGTGTCACCGCCGCTCACGCGGCCGGTATGTGTGTCATTGGTTTTGTCGGTGCCAGCCACGTGGATGCCGAACAGCCAGCACGGCTTTTACACGCAGGCGCCTGGCGTATTTTGGAGCACATGCAGGGGCTGAACGCGCTGGTGAATGAGTGGCAAGTACGCATTGCTAGCTAAGCAGGCGGCTGTTAGCACTCAACAACACTCAAATAAGACGGGGCGATAATGAAACTGACCGATAAAGTGGCGGTGATTACCGGGGGCGCACGGGGCATCGGCTTGGCAATTGCGCAACGCTATTTGGAAGAGGGAGCCAAGGTGGTGGTGGCGGATATTGATGCCGCGGCCATTGAGGAAGCCCTTGCCGTGTTGCACCAGCAGGCCCGTGGGCAGGAGACGCTAGGGGTCGTGCTTAATGTCTGCCAGCGCGCCTCTATTGATGCCATGGTGGAAAAGGTCGTGGCGCATTTTGGCGGTATCGATATTTTGGTCAATAACGCCGCAGTTTTTGATTTGGCACCGGTGCTTGAAGTGACCGAGGAGAGTTTTGATAAGCAGTTTGCGGTGAACACCAAGGGGCTTTTCTTTACGCTACAGACGGTCGCTCAATGGATGGTTGAGCAGGGGCGGGGCGGCAAAATTATCAATATGGCCTCCCAGGCAGGAAGGCGGGGCGAGGCCTTGGTGAGCGTTTACTGCGCCAGTAAAGCCGCCGTGATTAGCCTGACGCAATCCTCTGGCCTGGACTTGATCAAACATGCGATCAACGTTAACGGCATTGCCCCAGGTGTCGTCGATACTCCGATGTGGGAAGCAGTGGATGCGCTGTTTGCTCGCTATGAAAACCGCCCCTTGGGCGAGAAAAAGCGCCTGGTCAGTGAAGCCGTACCCTTTGGCCGCATGGGCTTGCCGGAGGATCACACCGGTGCTGCGGTCTTTTTGGCCAGTGCCGACAGCGATTACGTTGTTGCTCAGACGCTCAATGTGGATGGCGGTAACTGGATGAGCTGAGGTGGTTATGACACCCGAACTTGATAGCCTGGCCCGCCAAATTATTGGTTCAGCCGAAGGCGCTTCGCGCTATCTGGTTGCGCTCGCAGGGCCGCCGGGCGCAGGTAAGTCCTATCGTAGCGCTCTGCTTTGCGAGGCTATTAATCAGCTGCTTCCAGGTCAGGCGGGGCTCGTGCCGATGGACGGCTACCATTTCGACAATGCCGTGCTGGGCAAGCAGCAGTTGCCGATAAAAGGCGCGCCTCATACCTTCGATGTGGACGGGTTGCGCAGCGCCCTTGAGCGTATTCGCCAGGCGCAGCATCCGGTCGCGGTGCCCGTCTTTGATCGGCCGTTGGATTTAGCACGGGCAGGAGGGCGGCTCATCACCCTTGAGCAACGCATTGTGATTGTCGAGGGCAACTACTTGCTGCTCGACCGCTCCCCCTGGCGTGAGCTACGTCCGCTGTTTGACTGGACGCTGTTTCTGGACGTCGACGATGAGGTATTGGTGGGCCGGCTAATCCAGCGCTGGCTTGAGATGGGCCAGGACCACGCAGGGGCGCTGGAGCGTACCCACCGAAAAGATATGCTCAACGCGCAACTCGTCAAACGCTGCTCCTTACCTCCCGATCAACACTGGCACTAATGCCAATGCGCTGCTTCACCCTCTTTTTAACCGTTTTCAAATCTACCCATCGCGCCAAGCAGGTTTTGGCTGGAGAGTACCCATGACCCGACTTAATAATCACAATCTGGGCAATTTAAACGGCGATGTTGCCATACCATGCTATGAGCGTGCGAAGCTAACGCCTGGCATTGTGCATGTCGGCGTAGGCGGTTTTCATCGGGCTCATCAGGCCATGTACCTTGATGAGCTGATGCAGCAAGGGCTGGCGCTTGATTGGGGTATCGTGGGCGTTGGCGTTATGCAGGGTGATAAACGCATGCAGCAGGCGCTTGCCGCGCAGGATTACCTTTACACTCTGGTGGTGAAGCACCCTAACGGCCAGTACGCGCCTCGGGTTATCGGCAGCATGGTTAATTACCTGTTTGCCCCGGAGGACGCAGAGGCGGTCATAGAGCAGATGGCCGACCCGGCCATTCGAATTGTCTCACTCACCGTGACGGAAGGAGGCTATAACTTTCATCCAGTAACGGGCGAATTTAACCTCGAAAATTCCCAAGTGAGTGAGGATCTTGCGCACCCTGAAAAGCCCTCCACCAGTTTTGGCCTGATTGTCGAGGCGCTGGTACGCCGCCGTGAGCGCGGCATTGCTCCGTTTACCGTCATGTCGTGTGACAACATTCAGGGCAATGGCGACGTGGCCAAGCGCATGTTCACCGCCTATGCCCGTGCCCGCGACAGCCAACTGGGCGAGTGGCTTGCGTCAGAGGTTGCGTTTCCCAACGCCATGGTCGACCGCATCACTCCCGTTACCGCACAGGCGGATATTGATGAACTGTCTCAGCGCTTTGGGGTAGAAGACGCTTGGCCGGTGGTATGCGAGCCGTTTACGCAGTGGGTGCTGGAAGATCACTTTCCGCTGGGCCGTCCGCCGTTTGAGCGGGTAGGCGTGCAGGTGGTCGAGGATGTTGAGCCCTACGAGTTAATGAAACTGCGGCTTTTAAATGCCAGCCATCAGGCGCTCACCTACTTTGGCTATTTAGCGGGCTATCGCTATGCCCATGAAGTTTGCCAGGACCCCTTGTTTGTAGATTTTCTGCTCGGCTATATGCGTGAAGAGGGCTCGCCCACGTTGGCGCCTGTGCCCGGTGTCGACCTGGAAGCTTACCGCTTAACGCTGATTGAGCGGTTTGCCAACCCCGAAATTAAGGATACGCTAGCGCGGCTGTGTGCCGAAAGTTCAGACCGTATTCCCAAGTGGCTGGTGCCGGTGATCCATCATCAGTTGGCTCACGGAGGCGAGATCAAGCGCAGCGCAGCGGTAGTGGCCAGCTGGGCACGCTACGCTGAAGGAGTCGATGAGCAGGGCGAGCCCATCGAGATTGTAGATCGCTTAAAGGAAACGCTGACCGCAATCGCCGCTGAAAACCGTACCCGGCCCAGCGCGTTTATCGACAATCGTGAGCTGTTCGGCGACCTGGTCGACCATCCGCGCTTTTATGAGGCTTATGTCCAAACGCTTAATTCGCTGCATAAGCACGGCGCACGGGCTACGCTTGAGGCGCTTGTGGCATCCAAAGGAACGCTGTGATGTATATTGGTGTGGATTGCGGTACCCAGAGTACCAAGGTCGTAGTGGTTGATGTGGAGCGCGGCGTTATCCTGGGCGAGGCAAGCCGCCCGCATCGGCTGGATGAAGGTGAAAATGGCCGCCGTGAACAGGCGCCCTCTGAATGGTTAGCGGCTTTAAAAGGTGCCTTTTTTAGTGCCCTGGAGCGCGCTGGGGTCAATGCCTCGCAGGTTCGCGGTATCGGTGTGTCAGGTCAGCAGCATGGCATGGTGGCATTGGATGCTGATGGTGTGCCGGTTTACCCCGCCAAACTATGGTGCGATACCGAAACCAGCGCCCAAAACAGTGATCTTGTCGCCCGCTTGGGCGGTGAAACAGGGTGCCTGGAAAAATTGGGGCTGGTGCTACAGACCGGCTATACCGCCTCTAAAGTCGCCTGGCTGCGCGAGCATCAGCCGGACGCCTACCGGCGCATCGATAGTCTGTTATTGCCCCACGATTACCTGAACTTTTGGCTGACAGGCGAGCGTGTGACCGAAGCGGGCGATGCCTCGGGCACCGGCTATTTTGATACCCGCACGCGGTGCTGGCAGTTGGAGGTGTTTGCTGAAATAGCCCCTGAGCTTGACCCGCAACGCGTACTGCCACGCTTGTTGGAAGCTCATGAACCGGCAGGGATGGTGCGCCCACTGATTGCCCGCGAGCTGGGGCTTGGCGATAACGTGGTGGTCTCTTCAGGCGGCGGCGACAACATGCTAGGGGCGATTGGTACCGGCAATATTACCCCAGGCCTGATAACCCTTAGTCTGGGTACCTCGGGCACCGTTTGCGCTTATTCGCCTGAGCCTATTCTCTGCGATAACGCCATGGTGGCTAATTTCTGCTCAAGTACCGGCGGGTGGCTGCCGCTTATCTGCACCATGAACGTGACTTCGGCCACCACGCGGATACGTGAACTGTTTGGTTTGGATTTAACAACGTTTAGCGACCAGGTGGCCAGCGCCCCGGTAGGTGCTGAGGGCGTTACCGTGCTACCGTTTTTCAACGGTGAGCGCGTACCTATGCTGCCGGAGGCGTCGGCTGATTTTTTGGGCTTGAACAGTATCAATACCCACCAGGCAAACCTGTGCCGTGCGGTGGTTGAAGGGGCTACCTTCGGGCTGCGCTATGGGCTTGAGTTACTGGGCGATTTAACCGCAGGCGCCAGCCAAATCCGGCTGATCGGCGGCGGGGCCAATAGCCCGGTATGGCGGCAGATGGTGGCCGATATTACGGGCACGGAAGTAATATGCCCGGAGATTACCGATGCCGCTGCGCTAGGTGCGGCCATTCAAGCTGCATGGTGTGATCAACGTGCACAGGGCGTAACGCTTGACGCGTTATGTAACCGCCTCGTTCATCTTGATGCGCACTCGCTTGCGGAGCCGAACCTTGCACGCGTTGAGGCGTATCAAGAGGTCTATGCGCGCTATACGCAAGCGCTAAAGCAGCGCCATCAAAACGTATAGCGGCTTATAACATTTTCAAAAAATCGACGTGCACAGGGGTTAGCAGGCACACTGGGGGAATACTATCCAGCGGAGACGGCGATGGATGCTACCCTGCGAAGGCTACTCGACGCCCAGGCGATACGGCCAACCGGTGAATTAACGCCGCTTGGCGGTGGAGACAGTGCGGCGGTATATGCACTTGAAACCTCCCAGGGGCGGGTGGTCGTCAAGCATGATAAGGCCGAGCGCTTGCGCGGAGAAGCGGAAGGGCTACGTGCCCTTAGAGGAGCCTGCAAAACGCTTATTGTGCCGGACGTGCTAGGCCTGGATGAAGAGTGGTTGCTGCTTGAGTCGTTAAACACCCAGCCCAGCGGGCCTACCAGTGACACCCTCTTGGGTGAAGGGCTGCGTAAGCTGCATAGCGCTATTGGTGAAGCCCACGGCTGGCATGAGGATAATGCCTGTGGGCAAACGCCACAATCCAACACGCTGCATAAGAACGGGCGCGTTTTTCAGCGCGAGCGGCGCCTATTCCCGCTTAGTGATGCCTGCTTTCAACACGGTTTGATTGATCATGCACTACGCGCCCGCATCGAACACATTGCTTATCAGCTTGAAGAGTGGCTGCCAGAGGCGCCCGCAAGCCTTTTGCATGGCGACTTATGGTCGGGCAACGTATTGATCACTACCCGTGGCCCTGCCTTAATCGACCCTGCCGTTTATCGTCATTATCCCGATGTGGATATTGCCATGCTGACGCTGTTTGGTTCGCCGGGCAGCGGCTTTTTTGATGCCTACTGGGAGGGCAGTGCCCCGGCTGATTGGTCGAGGCGTGAGGCGCTGTTTCAGCTGTACCCGCTGCTTAATCATTTACTGCTTTTTGGAGCGACCTATCGCACCGGTATTGAGCAGCGCGTAGCTCTACTTGAAACCTGCGCTCACTAAGCTGAAAGCGAAGTGGCGGTAATAGCAGTAATAGATGTAGCAAAAGAAGTAGTAATAGAAGAATTACCCACTAAAGTACAAACAGTAAAATATAAACAAAGGGGCAGGGCGATAGCGTGAAGAATAGCAGAGAAGCAGTGCTGAAAATCCTGGCGTCATGCTTTGGTCCAGGCTAACAGGATGAGGCTTGACAAGCTCTTTGTTCATACAATTTGCTAGACTTCAAGTCTAGCATACATACATGAATGTAACTATAATGCCATCTTCCATAAATAGTTTACTAATAGCATTCCCATCGTTGACACCTAGAGGCACCACCATGCGACTGGCAAACTGGGCAGTCAATGCCCCTTTACGACCCTTATTACTAGCCGTTTTCACTGCGTCTATTGCGCTGCCTGCTCAGGCGGCAGACCTGATAACGGTCGCTCGTGAAGCGCTGAGCAATAACGCCACGCTAAATTCAGCTCGTGCTCAGTACTCTGGGGTCGAAGCCGGTCGGGATGTTGCGAGAGGCGCGCTGCTGCCGCAGGTGAATGCATCAGGCAACGTGGCGCACCATGAGCAATTTGAAAGTCAGTCAACGCGCACCACACCGGGCGCCGGAGGGGGAGCTGGTGTTGGAGGGGGAGATGATCGCTATAACAGCGTATCGCTGACCCTGGAAGCCACTCAAATGCTGTTTGATGAAGTGGCGCGCCAGCAATTCAATCAGGCTGATCGCGAAATCGACCAGCAGTTCTACCTGTTGGCTGCGACCGAACAACAGCTGCTTTTTGATGTTGTTAACGCCTATTTCGATATCCTTCGTGCGCATGATGTACTGACCACCCGACAGGCCCAGGAGCGTGCTATTGAACGCCAGCTGGAGCAGGCCAGTGAGCAGTTTGAAGTGGGTTTGATTGCCATTACCGACGTCGAAGAAGCACGCTCAAGCTATGATCAGACGCGTGCTAATCGGCTCGCCGCTGAGAGCAACCTGCAGGTGGCTTTTGAGGTGCTTGAGCAGTTAACCGGTCAGCGTTACCCGAACATCAACGCGCTAGGCGATGCGATGCCGGTGGTGAAGCCTTCAAGCAATCGTGACTACTGGGTTGAACAAGCGATTGAGCTTAATCCTCAAGTCCTTGCTCAGCAGGCGGGCATCGAAATTTCACGCGTGGGCGTTGATATTGCCCGTGCCGGTCGCCTGCCCACGTTCCAGGCATTCGCCAACTATCAGCATGCCGATAATGATCGCGATGCGGTTAGCGGTTATGACGCCTCCGGTCAGGTCGGGATATCGGCCAATCTGCCTATTTATACCGGTGGCAGTACCAGTGCGAGTATCCGCCAAGGCACTTACCAGTTGGAAAGTACGCAGTACGAGTTTGAGTCTCAGCGCCGTACCACGATCCAGCAAGTGCGCTCGCTCTACACCCAGGTCAGCAATAACGTTGAAACGGTAGAAGCGCGTCAGCAAACTATCGTATCAGCGCGCAGTGCGTTGGAAGCCACGCAGGTAGGGTATGAAGTCGGCACACGTAATATCGTCGATGTGCTGAATGCCGAGCAGAGTTATTACGACGCCATTGCTGATTATGCTGAGTCACGTTACGACTATGTCGTTAACTTCCTTGGGTTGCGCCAGCAGGCAGGGTTGTTGGATGTACCGGCGATCGAAGAAGTGAATGCCTGGCTAACGGATGATCAGGTGACCTTTGCAATACCTGATACCGATGGTGGCAGCTATGAGCGTGCCATGAATATTGGTGCGCCACCGACGCTGGATCGTTGATCACAACGAACCGTCGGCGCTTTTAAGACATGCTTTTAAAACATGACTTTATGAGTCGTCTGCATTCGAATAAAGCGTCATTGGACACCAGGGCTGCCGCCAGCGCCGTCAATCAACGTTTTGAAAAGATCAAGGGAACCCACGCATGAGAAAAATGATTCACTCACGCCGAGCGAGTCTAGTAACGCTGATTGCCGCGCTAGTGTTGACGGCCTGTGGCCAGGACCAATCACAAGAGCAGCAGGCCGAGCAGCCAGAGGCTCCTCCTCATAAGGTGGAAGTGGCGGAAGCCGTACGTCAGGATATTCCGTTAAATAAATCGTACCCTTCGTTACTGCGTAGCGATAGTGAAGTGACGCTGGTGGCACGTGTTAACGGTTATCTTGAAGAGCGCCACTTCCAGCCTGGCCAATTGGTGGAAGAGGGTGATTCGCTGTATACCATTGAGCCTGATCTTTACCAGTCAACGGTTAACCAGCGTGAAGCTGACCTACAAAGTGCTCGTGCCGAGTTATCCCGCGCTCAGCGTGATGCCCAGCGCTTTGAGCAACTGCTCAGCCAAAATTCTGTAAGTCGCCAGCAGTATGACCAGGCGCAGGCAGAGCAGCGCGTGGCACAAGCCAATGTTGCCCAAGCTGAGGCTGCACTACGCAGTGCTAACCTGGACCTTGGCTATTCAAATGTAACGGCTCCTGTGTCGGGCATGATCAGTTTGAGCCAGGTTAACGTTGGCAACCTGGTTACCTCAGGAACTGAGCTTGCCACTATCACCCCGCTGGACCCGCTTGAAGTGCGTTTTCAACTGCCCCAGCGTGATGCCTTTGAGCTACGCCGCCAGTTGCGTGAAGAGGGCGACTCGTCCATTACCGCGCTGTTAAGCGTGCCCGGCGTAAGCGGTGCCAGCGGGTCTGAACTTGAAGGTCAGCTCGACTTCCTGGGCTCCCGCGTGGATGCCGGTACCAGTACCGTTCAGGCGTCTGCCAGCTTTGCTAATCCGGATGGCGCTATCCTGCCCGGCCAATTTGTGCGCGTACGCCTTGATGGTCTGCGCCGTTTTAACGTAATGGCTGTACCTGAAATTGCGGTCACCCAAGGTTTAATGGGCCCTCGCGTATTTGTCCTGGATGAAAATGACCAGGCGCGCGAGCGTACGGTGCAATTAGGCGAAGTCGCTGGCCCTTGGCAGATCATTGTTGACGGCCTTGAAGAGGGCGACCGTGTGATTGTGGGCGACCCAGCAGGCATTGAGCCTGGTATGGCCATTGACCCGCAGCCGTTTGATGGCGACGCCAATGAAGTAGTTGAGCGTGTTGAAGAGGCTGACGCTCAGGAGCAACAAGAGCAAGCCGCTGCCGCTTCCCAAATGACAGAGGGTGCTGGTGATGTGCCTGCAGGGGAAGAGGAAGAGGGTACTCAATAATGAATTTCTCCAACTTCTTTATCAGCCGGCCGATTTTCGCCACGGTACTTGCGATTATCCTCACGCTGATAGGTGCCATGGCCATGCGGATACTGCCCATTGAGCAGTATCCAAGTGTGGTGCCGCCCACCGTATCTGTACAGGCTCAATTCCCAGGCGCTGACGCTGAGACGGTCGCCCAGACGGTCGCTGCACCGTTGGCAGAGGCAATCAACGGGGTAGAGGACATGCTTTACATGACCTCTAACAGCGCTGATAACGGCATTATGAGCCTGAGTGTCGCGTTTAATATTGGCACTGATGGTGATATCAATACCATCAACGTTAATAACCGTGTTCAGGGGGCGCTTTCTCAGCTGCCCGAGCAGGTTCAGGCTCAGGGCGTTAACGTTTCACTGCGCTCTGACTCGATCCTTATGTTGATCGCCCTAACGTCCCCGAACGGCGATTACAACAACGTGTATATGCAGAACTACGCCACGCTTAATATCCTCGATGACCTACGCCAGGTGCCTGGCGTAGGTAATGCCGAGGTGCTGGGAGGTGGTGAGTTTGCCATGCGTATCTGGATGGACCCTGACAAGCTGGCGCAATACGACCTCACGCCGAGTGAGGTGGCTAATGCTATCCGTTCACAAAATACCGAAATCCCTGCCGGTAATTTAGCCGCCACGCCGCAAGGTAGCCCGCGCGCTTATACGTATACCATCACTGCCGGTGGCCGTTTATCGGATACGGATGATTTCCGTAATATCTATTTGCGCACTAACCCTGATGGCTCATCGCTACGCCTGGAAGATGTAGCACGCATTGAGTTGGGGGCATCGTTTTACGGCATTGATGCACAGCTTAATGGTTCAACGATGACGCCGATCATCATCAACCAGCAGCCGGGCGCCAATGCGCTGGCCACGGCTGATGCCGTGCGTGAAACCATGGCAGATCTTTCCAACCGTTTCCCGCCAGGGCTTGAGTATGTTACGCCGTACGACACCACGCAGTTTATCGATGCGTCGGTAGAAACGGTATTGCATACCTTTATTGAAGCCTTCCTGATCGTTATCGTGATCCTGTTTATCTTCCTGCAGAACTGGCGCTTTACCGTGATTGCCATGTCGGTGGTGCCAGTGTCGGTGATTGGTACCTTTGCAGGCTTTTACCTGTTTGATTTTTCTATCAACCTGCTAACGCTATTCGCCCTGGTGCTCTCAATCGGGATAGTGGTGGATGATGCGATACTGGTGGTGGAGAACGTTGAGCGTGTATTAAGCGAAGATGACGAGGTTACCGTCAGAGAAGCAACGGTTCGTGCCATGCGCGAGGTTGGCGGGCCAGTTATTGCCACCTCACTGATCATGGCCGCTGTTTTCGTACCTGTTGCGTTTATGGGCGGCTTTACTGGGCAGATCTATCAGCAGTTCGCGATTACTGTCGCGATCTCGGTAGCGCTGTCAGCGCTAATGGCGTTGACGTTTACACCGGCGCTGTCTGCCATCTTCATCAAGCATAATTTGCATCATTCTCGCCAGTCAGCATTCAAGCGGGCGATTACTACACCTCTGCGTCTATTTGATCGCTTGTTTGCAGGTATCACCGCGGTTTATATGTGGTTTGTGGTGCGCCTAGTACGCTTTTGGGTGCTCGCCTTGGCGCTAACGATCGCAACCGGTGCCGGCTCCTACTGGTTGTACGCCAATACGCCCTCAACATTGGTGCCGGAAACCGACCAGGGCATCGTGCTGGTCAGCGTGTCGCTACCCGATGCCGCCTCGCTTGACCGCACCGAGAACTACATGGCAAAACTTAGCTCCGCTATTGAGGATATTCCCGGGGTGCAATACTCCTCGGCGATAGCGGGCTACGATATTCTTGCAGGCTCGGTCAATACGGCGCGCGGGATTATCTTTGTCAATATGGTGCCTTGGGGAGACCGTGATCTAACGGCAGCGAGCCTGGTGGGGCAAATTATGCAGCTGGGGGCCAGTATTGATGGCGGTACTGCCATGGCTTTTAACGTACCGCCGATTATGGGGCTTTCTACCACCGGTGGGTTCACCGGCTATCTGCAGTCGTTTGACGGCGCCTCACCTCGCGAGCTTTACGAAGCCTCACTACAGATTATGGGCGCGGCGAATCAGCACCCAGCGTTAAATCAGGTCTTTACCACCTTTAACGTGAACGTGCCTTCCTACCGAGCTGAAATTGACCAGCAGAAAGCGCTTAGCTATGGCGTGGCACTGGAGAATATCAACTCGGCGTTATCCAACACCTTTGGTAATGGCTTTGTGAACTTCTTTAGTTACCAAAACCGTAACTTCCAGGTGTATCTACAAAACGAGGATCAATTCCGTAAAACGCCTGACGACTTAAATAGTGTCTTCGTGCGAGGGGGCAATGGTGAGCGTATCCCGCTCTCTGAGTTTGTCACGCTGGAGCGTCAGGTAGGTCCATCGGTCGTATCACGCTTTGGCGTGTACACCGGCGCGCAGTTCCAGGGCGGCGCGGCGCCTGGCTATAGCTCTACCCAAGCCATTGAAGCCATGAATGAAGTCGTCATGGATACGCTCGGGCCTAACTGGGGCATGGGCTGGACCGGTACGGCTTACCAGGAAGCAAACATGGGTAATACAGCGATGCTTGCCATTGTGTTTGGTATCTTGATGGTCTTCCTGATCCTGGCGGCCCAGTATGAAAGCTGGTCGTTGCCCCTGGCGGTACTTACCGCAACGCCGTTTGCCTTCCTGGGCGGGATTGGAGGCATCGCGTTGCGAGGCTTGGATACCAGTGTGTATGTGCAGATTGGTATGTTGGTGGTCGTGGGGCTTGCGGCGAAGAACGCGATCTTGATCGTGGAGTTTGCCGAACTGCAGCGTAAAGAGCAGGGCAAAACGATTCGCGAAGCCGCGATTACGGCCGCTGAGCTGCGTTTCCGTCCTATCGTCATGACATCGCTTGCGTTTATTTTTGGTACCTTGCCACTGGCCTTGGCAACCGGCGCCAGCGATGTAAGTAGCCACCATATCGGGACAACCGTTGCGGTGGGCATGGCCTCTGTGGCCGTTTTGGGAAGCGTGTTTATTCCCAGCTTCTACGCCATGATCGCCACTGTGTCCGATTGGCTCTATCGTAAACGTCATCCGGATCGCGATAACCAGAAACCGGCACTGGAGCACGACCAGCCGTAACCGCGTTTCACCACTAATGAGCGGGCACTACCGAAAGGGAGTGCCCGTTTTTTTATGCTGTAATGATTCGCATCAAGGCTGCCAAGGGCAAAAAAGAATAGTTTGGACTATGCTAAAAGAGACCACACGTTTTTAGCCTGGACCCATCATATACGCCCAGGCGGAAACAGCACCGGACGAAATGTCTGGAGGAGGACACGCCATGCAACCTGTTATTTCTGCTGCGCTACAGTTTCCAACCATTGTATTTACGTTTCTAATGGGGCTGTTAGCGCTGTATTGGATGTTGGTGCTGCTTCGAATAGCCCCTCTTGAGTTATTTGAGCGCGACAGCCTGCGCGATGATCACATGGCCAGTACGCTGGTGTCGTTAGGGTTTGCAGGGGTGCCAGCGACGCTTGCGCTGACGTTTCTTGTCGTGATTGCGGGGAGTTTGGCATTAGCGGTAGAGCTTTTAGTGTTGCGTTGGCTATCGCTGGGCATGTTGCGCGTGCCGGTAGGCGTGCTGATCCTGTGGGTATCCTTTGCTGTTGCTTCACCCGTTGCCGCCGTCTTATGCCATCGCTTACACCGGGGCTTGCATCGCTATCAGCCCTTTACGCGGCGCTGCCTGTTGGGTTCGACGGTTATCGTGTCCGGGCGTCAGGGCGATGGATTTGCCATGGCAGTGATTGAAAACGAGCCCAATAGCCATGTCAGGCTGCACTGTAAAGAAGGGGATTGCCCACAAGAGGGCGAGCGTCGTGTTCTGGTGAAATACCTCGCTGGTGAGAGCGCTTATCGCAGCGTAATGGAACAAACCTATCTGGATACTCGGGTACGTTTAAATAAGCTGCGTCTTCGCTATCACCACCAGGGTGAAGGCTACTCAACCTAACGTTATTAGCGATTAACGTTCACTACTCGCACCCGCGCCGCCACTGCCTTGTTAGCCATTGCCTTATGGATGACATGTCTGTGGCGGTGTAGCTTTACCCAACGGTGTTGAATGCTGGCCACTAATCACCACAATAGAGGGTCATTCCAGTAGAGGCAGGTTGCTGCATTGCAGCGGATGGCATGGATTCGGGTTTGTACGAAAAGTTGCTGAGCGAAGGCCAGACAAGGCAAAAATCAGCGAAAAAACGGACCGAGCTCGCGCACGAGTTTACATGTGTAAATGAGTATTTTGATCGGACTCGCGCACGAGCTGATTTTTAACGCCGCATGGTCGAGCGTAAGCAGTTTTCGTGCAAAGCCTAGCGTTGCATAATGCGTATCAATGTATCAATCAGTTCGCCGCCGCGTTGGCGTATGGAGAACGTATCCGGTGTGCGTAGCCAGTCGTGGAAAAGGCCTCCCAGTGTCGACTGCAACATGCGCGTCGCCACCTCTGGTGTCACATCTTCACGCAGCAGCTGCTGATGCTCCGCTTCTTTGAACACAATCAGCATTTCTGAATAACACTCTTCACCTATATCATCCTGCATGGCAAGTGGGTTGATATCGCTAAAAAACTCGCAGCGGTGGAGCAAAATGGAAAGAATCCGCTGGTGAGAAGGTTGCTCAAGACGCGCCAGACCTGCATGACAGGCAAGCCGGATGGCCTCCATCGGAGAGATAGTTTCATCGGCCTTGCTGACAGCTTCCATTAGCGACTGGAACGGCATGTGTACGCGCTCCACCAGTGCCATAAACAAGTCGCCCTTGTTTTTAAAATGCCAGTAGACCGCGCCACGGGTTAATCCCGCATGGCGAGCAACCTGCTCAAGAGACGTGCGTGCAACACCCTTTGCAAAAAATACCTCTTCGGCCGCATCCAGCAACGCTTCTCGGGTAGCAGCGGCTTCCGCTTTGGTCTTTCTCGCCATGGAAACGCAACCTCATTAATGACACAAGATGAACATATTTTATCCGATATGGTGTAATTTTTACATTCAAAACTGTATGGATAGATGATTAAACGCATGGCTTGTGTTATCAAAACCTCATGTCTCGAAACCGCTGGGGCTCACTGCGTGCGGTAGGCGCATCGCCATGCCCTCATTAATGCCATTTTCTTAGTGGTTAATCACGCTGAAAAAAGGAGACTCAGGATGGCGCGAGCACCTTTTCAACTTGCCGGGCACACCATACTGCCTGGCCAACGTTCCCAAATTGATGTGCCGGTGGCGCGTCTTTATACCCATACCCCCCTGCATATTACGGTCGAAGTGGTACACGGACGTAAAGAGGGGCCCGTTATATTGGTGTGTGGTGGCATTCACGGGGATGAGATCAATGGCGTTGAAATTGTACGTCGCTTATTACGCTCAAAGGCCATCAAAAGCCTAAGAGGTACCTTGATTGCCGTGCCGGTGGTTAACGTTTTTGGCTTCCTGCAGCAAACGCGCTACCTGCCTGACCGACGCGATCTCAACCGCTGTTTCCCGGGCAGTGAAAACGGCTCCCTCGGGGGGCGAATCGCGGCGCTATTTCGCGAGCAGATTGTCGATCAGGCGACGCATATTATTGATCTTCATACCGGCGCAATTCATCGCACGAACCTTCCCCAAATACGCGCGCAGTTAAGTCCTGGCAGTGAAACCGAGCGCATGGCCGATGCCTTCGGCGCGCCGGTGATTCTGAATGCAGAGCTGCGCGAAGGTAGCCTGCGTCACTATGCACAAACGCGTGGCATTCCGGTACTGACTTATGAGGCGGGGGAAGCGCTGCGCTTTGATGAGTGGGCCATTGCCCCCGGTGTACGCGGCGTACTGCGTGTAATGCGCCGCCTGGATATGCTGACCGGCGAACAGCGGCGCCGCTCGCCAGCGCCTGCCGAGCTTGCCAATGGGTCCAGTTGGGCGCGTGCACCTATCGACGGTATTTTAAGGCCCAAAGTGCGCCTGGGCGCGCGTGTCGCCAAGGAGGAAGTGCTCGGTATAGTGGCCGACCCATTTGGCAATCAAGAAGGCGAGGTCAAGTCGATGGCCGATGGCATTGTGATTGGCATGAGCCGACTGCCGTTAGCCAATGAAGGTGAGGCGCTTTATCACATTGCTCGTTTTGATGAGATAGAAGAAGCCGAAACGGCGATTGAGAGCTTTCAATCAAGCCTGACACCGCCCCCGGACGCACTCTATTAAATGTTTGATAAGCGCCATAAAAAAAGCTTATTAGCGCAATAGCCAAGCAGTACATGAGATAGCTGGCGGGAAGCAGTTCCTTTGACTATACCTATGAGGGAGTGGTTATCCTAAATTAAAAATAATAAGCACAAATGTATGATTTGTTTCTATAAAGCGGTGCCTTGAGTGCCGTGCGAGCCGTGACATGGAGAAAAAGCGATGACGAGCGATAAACCCAAGCATACGACGACAGGGGCTGGCATTCCGGTATCCAGTGATGAACACTCTCTTTCGGTAGGCCCGGATGGCCCGATTGTACTGCACGATCATTTTCTGATGGAGCAAATGGCGGCTTTCAACCGCGAGATGATCCCCGACCGCCAACCACATGCCAAGGGTAGCGGCGCTTTTGGCCACTTTGAAGTCACCCATGATGTCAGTAAGTACACTAAAGCCAAGTTTCTGAAAAAAGGCACAAAAACAGACGTACTCATTCGCTTCTCAACGGTCGCAGGGGAAAGCGGCAGCCCGGATACTTGGCGTGATCCACGCGGGTTTGCGGTGAAGTTCTATACCGAAGAGGGCAACTTCGACATGGTGGGTAACAATACCCCTGTGTTCTTTGTCCGCGATCCGATGAAGTTCCAGCACTTTATCCACTCGCAAAAGCGTCGCGCCGATAACGGCCTGCGTGACCACGATATGCAGTGGGATTTCTGGACGCTGGTGCCGGAGTCCGCCCACCAGGTGGCTTGGCTAATGGGCGACCGCGGCGTGCCTGCTACGTGGCGGCACATGAACGGTTACTCCAGCCATACCTATATGTGGGTGAACGATGAAGGTGAGCGGTTCTGGGTGAAGTATCACTTCAAAACCGACCAGGGCATCAAGTGCATGACCCAGGAGCAGGCCGACCAGATGGCCGGTAGCGATGCGGATTACCACCGCCGTGACCTGTTTGAAGCCATCAAACGCGGCGAGTATCCCACCTGGACACTGCAGATGCAGATCATGCCCTTCGAGGATGCCAAAACGTATCGCTACAATCCTTTTGATCTCACCAAGGTGTGGCCCCACGCCGACTATCCGCTGATGGAAGTGGGTAAGCTAACCCTTAATGAAAACCCCACCGACTTCCATAGCCAAATCAATCAGGCTGCCTTCGAGCCTAACAACATGGTACCCGGCACTGGGCTTTCACCCGACAAGATGCTGCTGGCGCGCTCAATCTCCTATGCCGATGCGCACCGAGCTCGCTTGGGTGTGAACTACAAGCATATCCCGGTCAATACACCCAAGAGCCCGGTCAATAGCTATACCCAGGGCGGGGCGATGCGGGTGCATAACGCAACGGACCCGGTATATGCGCCGAACAGCAAAGGCGGCCCCAAAGCCGATGGCGAGCGCTTCCCGGAAGATGCCGTATGGGCGACCAGCGGTGAGCTTGTACGTACCGCCTACACGCTGCGTAAAGACGATGACGACTGGAGCCAACCGCATACGTTGGTGCGTGAGGTAATGGATGACGCCGCACGTGACCGGCTGTTATCCAACGTGGTGGGGCACTTGTCGGGTGGCGTAACAGAGCCAGTGCTGGAGCGCGCCTTCGAGTACTGGCGTAATATCGACCAGGAAGTTGGTGAGCGTATCGAAAAAGGCGTGCGCGGCAACTAAACCACGCAAACGTGGATTAATCGCCGTCCACCACAGCCCGCTACGTTAAGACGTGGCGGGCTGTTCTCGTTCTGGCATCGGCGCTTGTGATGGCTCGTTAACTAACCCGATAGCATCATCAAATAAGAGTAACCCAGCGCCTTCTTTATGTGCGTGCTCCGATAGAAGACGCCGAAAACGCCGACCGCCAGGGCAACCCTGAAAAAGCCCCAACAGATGACGGGTAATATGGTTAAGCTTCGCGCCTTCATCCAACCGCTGCTGAATATACGGGCGAAATGTCCGGGCCGCCTCAACCCGGCTAGCGGCTGGGCCGGGCACGCCATAAAGCAACGTATCTACCTCAGCCAGTAACCAAGGGTTTTGGTACGCTTCACGGCCAATCATCACGCTATCCACACGCTCAAGCTGTGCCTGACACTCTTCAAGCGTTTTAATCCCACCGTTGATGCCGATATGCAGCTCAGGGCGGTCCTGCTTTAAACGGTGCACACGCGGGTAATTGAGCGGCGGCACGTCGCGGTTCTCTTTGGGCGATAGGCCTTTCAGCCACGCCTTGCGCGCATGCACAGTAAAAATTTCACAACCGGCATCTGCGACTATGTCGATAAAGCGCGCCAGGTCGGCGTCTTCATCCTGCTCATCAATCCCGATACGGCACTTCACCGTAACCGGAATCGAGACGGCCGCCTGCATGGCGCGCACGGCATCAGCGACTTTTTCCGGGTAGCCCATCAGGCAAGCGCCAATCATGTTGTTCTGCACCCGGTCGCTTGGGCAACCTACATTCAGGTTAACCTCGTCATACCCCCACGCCTCAGCAATCGCCGCGCACTCGGCAAGCTCCCCTGCATCGCTACCACCAAGCTGTAAGGCAATGGGATGCTCCACATCGCTATAGCCCAAAAACCGCTCACGCGGCGAGCCATGCAAAATAGCGCCCGTCGTCACCATCTCGGTATACAGCAGCGCCCGCTTGGTTAACGTACGTGCGAACGCCCGGTAATCGCGGGTTGTCCAGTCCATCATAGGGGCCACAGAAAAGCGGCGGGCCGCATCTGCTGGGCTTAACTTTTTCATATCAACCATTTGCATCTTTTTGATGCCGTATATAAATACACATATTCAATACCCTTTGATACGGTACATAGGTGTACTTGGTGTACCTGATTCGTACCTTGGTTACGTAATCAGATAATTATCTAAAAAGGGGGTACACCAAAGCGACGTATCAAAAGCGGAGGATTCGTTGGCGGGCAATTGTACGCAAGAAAGGGTAGCCAGTACAAAGCAAGACGTTTTTACCAAGCTGCATGTGGTTGGGCATAGGCATTCGAGAGTGGGTTACTCACATCGCTTCGTAATCGCGTCATTGAATTTGAAAAAAAATGCATAAAAGCATCAAAAAAAGCCACCTGTAACAGATGGCCTTTAAGAGGTTCTTTGCACGATGCAGGAGCCGTTAAGGTTGCAGGCGTAAACTACTCGCTTCCTTTCGGGTCGGCTTCATCAGACTGCTGATCGATATTGTCTTTATGAACGCGCTTTTCTTTAACGACTTGAGCGCCTGGAATGGGCGCTGCTTTGCCTGACGTGTTGTGGCCAGGCTCTGAGCGAGCGCCTGGGCTCTTCTGGTTATCAACGTTTTCATCTGGCCGATAAGGGCGCGGCTCATCATGGTGAGACGCTTTTTGGGTGGCATCATCGCCACGAGGAGTATCTTTATTAACGACCTCTTTGGCTTTTTGAGCTTCTTCATTCTTGTTACGCTGTTTATCCTGTCCATGGTTCATGACGTACTCCTTTGTATTCCGAGCCTTCGCTTTGAAAAAGCCAACGTGGCTCTTTCTGCTTACAGCGTAGAACAGCCCTCTGAAACCTGCAGGCCCAAAAAAGCACGGTTAGATGCTTTGCCACACCCTACTACGCAGATACTAAAGTCGCCCAAACATGCTCATAAGCGATAGATAGCGCGACGCCCATCAACAGCACCGCCATTATCTGATTAAAGCGTTTAAAGAAGGCGGGGTTGTCAATTCGGTTACCGACCAGGCTACCTATCCACATGTAGCTTCCAGGGGCGCCTGCGGCCAGTAGCGCTAATCCCATCGACCAAACTACCAAGCCAGGCCCTTGAATGCCCGCCGCGGGAAACTGCAGTGTGGCGATGGGGAGTGTCGCCACAATTCCTTTGGGGTTCAGCAATTGCAGAATGAGGCCGTCACGATAGCGAAGGGTGAGTGGCGAGCTGGATACGGCATTAACGTCAATGCGCGCTCTCGCAATGTGTATGGCAAGGTAAATAATATAACCACAGCCGAAAACGCTAACCGCGATGAGTAGGCGCCCATCAATCCACGCAGCACCCGCCCAGCCGAAGAGTAAAAACAGTAATAGCATCGCCGTGCCCACGCCCAGGCAGAAACCCAGCGACGTTTTTGCCTGCCCATTAACGCCTGTATTTAACCCCATCAGGTTCACAGGCCCAGGCGAGTACATGATGCCCACGGCATAAGCGATAATAGCTAACATAAAAGCTCTCTGGTTAGTCGTTAAGGTGGTGCTGGTATTGGTGGGGAGTAAGGCCATAAATACGTTTAAAGCGACGGTTGAAATGGCTAAGGTCGGTAAAGCCGTAGCGAAACGTCACCTCACTAAGCGATGCGCCTTTTTCAAGTGCGCTGCACGCCGCATTAACCCGGCAGTTGATGACGTACTGGTAGGGCGTGATGCCCAACTGCTGACGAAACAGTCGTAAGAAATGAAACTTGGAAAGGTGTGCCGCTTGGCTAATCGCTTCAAGCGAGAGGTCGGTATCCAGGTGCGCGTGGATATACTCTTTGGCCAAGCTGAGAAGTGCGTCGGGCCTGCTAGAGGTATGCCCAGGCTGGTAAGCACCGCCTAGTTGGGTGATTCGTTCAATAACTTGATAGAGCGCGTTTTCCTGGTCGATCTGGCTGCCGGTTGATGTGGTAATCAATCGGGCAACGTTGGTTATCCACTCGCGTAGTGCCATGTCTTGCACCAGCGTACTGTCGAATCGAAAGTGGGATGCTGTTTCCTGCCCCAGGGCGTCGTCAAATAGGGCCTTAACTTGAGCGGGATGAACGTACAGCATGACGTAGTCGAGCGTGCGGTCGCCGCCTGGTTGGCCGTCGTGAATGTCATCCGGGTTAAAGATAATTACATTACCTGGTGGGCTACGGTGATATTGCCCACCGCTGAAAAAGTCCTGACGACCTGACAGCGTCACCCCAAAGGCGTACTCCTCATGCGCATGAGGGTCATAGCGAAAATCGAACATCGCTGCCTGTAGCGTTTTCAGCGTGGGGATGTGCTGGCTTTTAGTGAACTGAAAGCGGCTTGCCGATTTTCCCATTGCTAAGCCTCCGTCTATCCAAATGTCATTGCGCTAGTTTAACGCTCACGTGTTAGCGCAGCTTGTACAAAATTGCGCTTTATAAGTGTCGGTTGCTCCTTTCGTGCCTGCTTATTCTCCTCCCGCTACCCTCATGCCGTGTTGTCTGATAATTTCAGACGTATCTACTAAGCCTTCGTTAAAAGGATAGCTGCCTATGTTTACCGGCCTGAGTGCATTTCCATTAACGCCCATGAATGAGCAGGGGATTCGTGAAAACGAGTTTTCCCGTTTAGTGGAACGTTTGGCCGAGGCGCGGGTGGACTCTATCGGCGTGCTGGGTTCAACCGGAAGCTATGTGTATCTCAACCGAGAGGAGCGGGCGCGCGTTACTCAACTGGCGATAGAAAGCGCGGGCGATATACCCGTGATTATCGGCATTGGTGCAATGCGCACACGCGATGTGTTGGCGCTTGCCGAAGATGCTCAGAAAGTGGGCGCTAGCGGCGTGTTGCTGGCGCCCGTTTCCTATCAAACGCTGACCGATGACGAAGTGTTCAGTCACTATGAAACGGTCTGCCGTTCATTAAGCGTGCCGCTGTGTGTGTACGATAATCCGGGTACGACTCACTTTACATTCAGCGATGAGCTGCATGGGCGTATTGCCCAGTTGCCTCAGGTACGCTCGATTAAGATTCCACCGGTCAGCATGAATCCCAACGCCGCTCGCGAGCGGGTTGATCGGTTGCGTGCTTTGATTCCGGAAGATGTCACCTTGGGGATAAGTGGCGACGTCGTCGCGGCCACCGGCCTAACGGCAGGGTGCGATAGTTGGTATTCCGTGCTGGGCGGGTTATTTCCTGAAACGGCGCTGGCGATAACGCGATCAGCCCAGGCGGGTGACTTTAAAACGGCGCTGAGGCTTTCTGATCAGCTAGAACCTTTCTGGGCGCTGTACCGTGAATACGGAGGAAGCTTACGGGTTATCGCCACCGCCGCCGAGATCCTTGGCAAGGTCAGCACGCCTTGCTTGCCGCTGCCGCTAAACACGTTCCAAGGCAGTCAGCGCGCAAGAGTCGAGCAGGTGATTGAAGAGCTCGAACTACGTTAGGCGAAAGCATCAAAACGTCCAGTAAACGCTGGGCAAATGCGTATTTAACGCGTTACTCGACAAGCTCAATCAACCTATCCGGATAGTCGGTAAACAAGCCGTTCACGCCCCAGCCGATGAGCTGCTGCATGTGATCGGTATCGTTCACCGTGTAGATGTGTACCGCCAAGCCGTTATCCTGAGCCTGACGGATGAATGCTTCGTCGATCACCTGCTCGCCTTCATAACGGTAATTCGACCCTAAGCCTACTGCGTAATTGGCCACGGCTTGAAAGTGCTCGTCGGTGATGTCCTGCGCTCCAGGCGTGGTACCTCTCCACTCCACCAGACGTTCACTGTCCTCTGTGCTGGGGGAGTACCATACCAACTGAATCAGTGGGATATCGTCGTTCAGTTCGTGAATCTTGAGCAGGCTCTCCTGCTCAAACGACTGGATCAACACGCGTCCGGTGTTGATCATATCAAAAGCTTCCAGGCGCTTAACAAGCGCCGCTTCAACGCCTGGATTCAACTGGGGCGACTTGGTTTCCAGGTAGTAGCGGGCGTTCTGACCAAAACGGCTGAAAACCTCTTCAAGCGTTAATATCTCGGCACCCATAAACGCCTCATCCGCCAAGTCAGGATAAGCGTCGTTAAACCAGGCGCCCGCATCCAGGTTCTTGAGTTCGGCAAGCGTATGATCGTTGATGCGGCCTTCGCCGTTGCTGGTGCGCTCAAGGGTATTATCGTGAAAGGCCACCAATTCGCCATCGGCGGTCATCTGAATATCCAATTCCAGATAGTCCGCTTCCCATTCATGGGCCAACTCCAGTGCCGCCATGCTGCTTTCCGGGGCATGGCCGCTTGCACCGCGATGCGCAATCACCTGAAACGACGCTAGATCTTTTAGCTGTTGCTCCAGTGGAGACGTTTCTGCTAATGCAGTCGGGGCGGTAATGAAAGCGAAAAGGCCTAGAGAAAGGGATGTTTTTAGTGAATAGCGTGGCATTAGGCTTCCTTTTTTAAGGATGGGTTATGACCCTACCCGTTTTAATAAGCGATGCCAAACGGGGGTGACTACTTATCGAGTAACAGAATAAAAGGAGCTGTAGCATGAAAAATAATCTAAATATCTTAATGTTGTAGAGCGTCAGGCTTTTGATAAAAGAACGGTAAAGCGCCTAAATTAACTCGAAGAAACCTGCCAAAACCGAGGGCTTAACTCAATGATGTTTCAAGAAGTTCAGGAAGGTTGAGTACCGCACGTAAAATGGCTTCTTCGCTCTGTGCTAAATGTTCAAGCATAAGCTTTGCTGCTTGCTCACCTTGCCCAGTATTAAGTGCCTCTAAAATATGTGTGTGATCATCGCTCCAATCCTTTTTACCTTGGCCGTACACCATGCTGACGTAAGCAATTCGCATATGATCATCTGATAGTTCTTCAAGCAGTCGCGTTAAACGTTGGTTGCCTGCCACTTGAGCAATCAAGCAGTGAAACTGGTGATTAGCATATGAATAAGCGATCATTTGAGCAGGGTTTTCATGATCATAAGTAGCTTTGCAGCAATGGCGCAGCTGTTCGAGAGTTTTGCTATCCAGGTGACCAGCAGCCATGCGACAAAGCTCAGGCTCTACAAGTCGACGTATATGATAGCTGTCGCGAATGCTCTTGATGGTAATGGAAGCAACTGTATAGCCAAGACGCCCCTGATTAATAATTAACCCCTGTTGGGCTAGGCGTGCCAAGGCATGGCGAATAGCTGCTTTACCAATTGGGTAATGTTCTGTTAGCCAAGCCTCGGTAATTGAGGCACCTGGCTTCAAATGACAAGAAATAATATCGTGTTTTAACGTTTCGAAAGCTTGAGTATTGAGACTGATTTTATGAGTAGTTGCCATGAAACTGTTCCGTGTTAACCGCAAGGCGGTGCTCAATGTTAACGTTGAGCACCGCCTCATTCTAGCATCTACCTAAGGAGGCTTGTTGGTTGCTTAAAGTATTGATAGCAGAACAAACGTGGTCATAATGGCAGCGCCACAGATAAGCGTCCACATCACACAATAGCCCATGATGTCACGCGCCGACAGGCCTGCTACACCAAGCAAAGGTAGCGCCCAGAAAGGCTGCATCTGATTGGTCCAGGCATCTCCCCAGGTAAAAGCCATAATCGTTTGCGGGATGTCAGCACCCAGTCGTTGGGCGGCCTCCAGCATAATGGGCCCCTGAATAGCCCATTGCCCCCCGCCAGACGGAATGAAAATATTGACGATACCGGCCGAGATAAAGGTAATAATCGGAAAGGTATGTACATTGGCAATATCGACGAACCAGGTTGCCATGCTATCAGCCAGACCTGAGACTTTGACCATTCCCGCGATACCTGCGTAAAGAGGGAATTGAAGAATAATACCACGGCACGCTAGAATACCTTCCTTGACCGCTGCCCCGAGACTTGCCGGGCTGGGTTGCAATATGAGGCCGATGGAAAGAAAGATCAGAATCACTAAGTTGAGATTGAGTGTAAAACCTAATTGATGAAAATTGACCGCCAAATAGCCAATCGGTAATAGGGCGAGAATCAGATTGGGCAGCCGGTTGTGTTCAAGTTTCTCGACCCAAGGCATTCCTCGTGTATCGACTTTTTCGACGGTGTTGTTGAGCGGCTCTCCCTTATATTGCTTTATTTCGCTAGCTTCTGGTTTAACGCGGGAGAACACAAAGTACAGAAGGCCCAGAAGTACTAGGGAAAGGGCGATGTTCCACCAGGCATAGAGGGTTTCGGTGATAGGAATAATACCCACCACATCCTGCATAAAGTTGCCTTCTGAGGCCATCAATAACGGGGTCGATGCCGTTGTGCCGCGAATAATCTCCCCCGAATAGGCGGCGGCTACCGCCAGAGGAAAGTGCAGTCCAGGCACTCTGCGAGCCATCTCGCGGGCCAAAAAGGCCCCAACGATCATGCCGAAACCCCAGTTGATGTAGAACGTTACCATTGAAACAACGGCGACAAGACCAGCAGCCTGGCCCGCTGTTTTAGGCACAGAGGCAAGCCGGTCGATCATGCGAGCGATGATCGGTGTTTTTGCCATGACGAAGCCCGTCAGTAATATCAACGACATTTGCATGGCAAATTGGTAAAGGTTCGAAAACCCATCGCCCCAGCCATTTAACATGGTATGAGCGCTTTGTCCTTCGAGCAGCATACCCATTAAAAAAACTGCAACGCTAAGGGCAATGGCCAAGAGCAGTGCATTAGGTAGGCAGGTTTGAACAAACTTCAGACAAAGCCGTGTCAACGTTTGCATATAAAGACCCTATTCGTTTGTTTTATGAAGTGTTATGGCTGAGCGCTCTAAACAACGATTATTTTTAGGGTGCCCTCAACCTAGTGAGAGCACGTCTTTAGTGTTTTATGAGCGGGGCATGATCGGAAGCTCGATAGCCGACGCATGCAAAGCATTTCGGTGAATATCAATCGTGGGTATGACACCGTCCGGAATACGTGAAAAATGATCGCTGTCGGCTAACGCAATAGCGATACGCAACCGATGGCCTGCTTTGAAAAGCCAGGATGTAGGCAACAAATCAAACGCAATTTCGCTGCATTCGCCAGGAATCAGATAACGAGCATCACGTTCGTTGAAACTATGATTTGGCCCAATGGCTGGCAGGTTAGGATGGCTTTCCGCAATGCGCCGATGTAGCGCTCGGAATACCCCTTCAGTGACATAAGCGGCGCGACCATTCTCATCGATATCCTCGATATAGACGAACAGAGCGCAATCTTGTGTATCGCTTTGCAGGTTCAGCCGGATAACCGGGTGGCCGGTTAGCTCCATATTGGCTGTCAGCGTGTCGGTGGTATAGCACAGCATTCGCTCATCACGACCATGCCAATCCGCATAGTAGTGTTCAACGTTCTGAGCATAGAGCCGGTTATAGCGAGACTGATTGCCCGTTCCGCAGCGATAATCGCCTACGTAACGATCACTACCGTGCAGGGCGTTAGGGGCTGCCTCGCTAAGCTTATGTCCTTCCTGAAAATAGAGCGTCCGCCATTGGGTACTTGCAGGCGGCCACTCGGAAGCTGATTTCCAGCGTTCTTCGCCAACGGTGTAGTAATGCACTGGAAGTTCGTTGCGTAAACCGGTGTCCAAATCCATCAAGTGTTCGTCGAAGAAACGCAGTGTTTCCGACAAGGCTTTGGACTGCGGTTGCGGCTCGTGTCGGTAAGGGCTGGATCCTGAACGGCCACCATGATCCCAAGCCCCCAGCATTAGGCGCTTTTTCGGATTTTGCTGCCACTCATAGCGAAGCGCGGCACCGCGAGCATAGTGGCCATCCATCCAACCCGAGATGGTATACACCGCTGTTTGATGGTCCGCTTTGCGATTGGCATAGTAATAGGGGCTGATAATGGCAGAGCTAAAGTCCGGGTCGGTATGCAGGGGGCGGTCACGAAACGGGAACTGATGAACAAAGTCCGCCATATCAAAGTTAGCCGTATGGTCTTCAAGCGCAGCCTTTAACTGGCGGCCATTGGTATCACCATCGACAGGGGCAGGGCCGTCATAGTGCTCCCCTTTGAAATACGGGAATTTGTCTCGATCCTCGGCCGCATTGTCATCTAGCGCATCCATCAGGTTGCCGTACTCTTTCACCAAGCGGCGGCACATTACCCCGCCTGGGTAGAGCTGGTTCGACCAAGTATCCCATACCGATGAGTGAGGCACGATTGCCTTGACCGCTGGGTGTGCCCAAGAGGCTGTAAAGTCGGCAGCAGCTCCCAGATACGAGATGCCGGTTATACCAATAGCGCCGTTACACCAATCCTGCTGGCTAACCCAATCAATAATTTCCAGGTAATCCCCACGTTCCTTGGGCGAACGAAGCCCCGTACGAACCCCAAACGATGCGCCGCTACCACGCACATCTACCGCGGCAAGGGCGTAGCCCCGAGAAAGAAGCAAGGACCTAAAAACGGCGATATTGGGGCAATCTTCAACACCTTCTGGCGCGCCCGGTTTTAGCTTCATGCGTCGATAATAGGGCGTGAAAAAAGCGATCACTGGGAAGCGATTATCATCTTCCTGAATGCCTGGCAAGTGGATATCAATAGCGATATCGATGCCGTCACGCATTGTGAGATAGCGCGATATCAGGCGCTGCCCCTCATAGCTTGGAGATCGCTTTTCCAGCCAGGATTCAGGCTTAAATAGAGGTGTATTCGCCATGCCTAAGGCTCCGTTTTTATGTTTAGTATTTTTGAGATGTTGTATTTATTATTTTGACATGTCAAATAAATGATTTTGAAATTTTTATCAGCTGCTACTGATGAATTAACGCAATTGTACGAGCGCTAGTGGAAAGGGGAGAGACGGTCTATTAAGCAGGAAAATATAGGCTGAAGGTTTTTTATTAAGCTTTAACAATCTGTTAGAAGGAGGGCGAGTATTGGCGGCGGGCAATACTCATTTAAGCGAAAGAGTGCTACGTCTGATAAGGAGGTGGTGAAAAAGGGTGGCGAGATTAAATATTATTAACGCTGACATGCTATGTATCTTGGCGAAAGAGCATGCTTTATAGAATCTCAGCTTCAGCGTTATTTAGGGGGGCTGGGCGCTAAGGCGGTTAATTAACATCTGTGCTTCTTTGCGGGAGGTCAGTCTCACAAACTGAATATGCTGATAGTGTAGGTTCACCATAAAATTCATCATCCGGCGTGCCTTGCCAGTCAGCGCGCCAGAAAAGCGGGTCAAGCTGAATATGGGGAATGCCCAGAACATGGGATAATTGCTGGGAGAGCGTGCTTTTACCGCTGCCGCTGCTACCGACGACATTGATTTTCATGATGAAGCCCTTTTTAAGCGGCGCGCCAGTTTACGAAGGTAGAGAGCGCTGGACAAACCTGCATCGCTTTTGGTATCCCGCTCGTTGTAAGGTATACGTTATTGGTCGTTTGACGAATATGGAGACGCAAATGCGGTAAATAAGAGCGAAAACGTAAGGCGATGCGCTATTACCTTACATTATTACCTTTCTTCAATTAACAAGGAGCGCAGCGTGGATACGTTGACTTGGCTGACCTATGTGGGCGTCATCTTTGCCTTGATTATTTTTCCAGGGCCGGTGGCGCTGCTTTGTACAAGCCACGGGCTCAAGTTTGGCCGAAAGCATACGACTGCGACCGTGCTGGGCGGTGCCTTGTCTTCATTGGTCCTGATGATGGTTTCTTCGCTGGGGTTGGGCGCCATTCTGGCCGCTTCGGAAAGTGCCTTTTATATCCTGAAGCTGGTCGGCGGGGCGTATCTCATCTACCTGGGTATCGCGGCCTGGCGGGATTCATCGGGAATCGATATTCAGAGTCCCTCAGCTGCTGGCAATCAGCGTGTACCGATGAAAACCCTCTTTCGGCGTGGTTTTATGGTAGGCATCAGCAATCCCAAGGATCTGTTGTTCTTCGCTGCGCTCTTTCCCAACTTTATCGATGTCAGCCAGCCGCAGCTGATTCAGTTCGTGATACTGGCCGTGACCTGGCTGGTGATCGATTTTACCCTGATGTCGACCTACGCAGGACTTGGCTCCAGCATTAGCCGCTGGTTTCAAAGCCCGCGCCGCTACAAGCGCTTCAATCGCGCCACCGGCGGCCTGTTTATCGCCGCCGGGGGAACGTTAATGGCGTCCAACCAGTAAAGAGGCGTTATTAATCCTGCTGCTTATACATTGACGCCCTTCATACCTTCTGCGGTATAGCGATCACCGACGACCGGCAGGCGCTCGGTGGCCGCTTCCAGCTGCTGCTGTTCCTCGGTGGTCAGCGTTATCTGCGTGGCGGCTGTATTCTCCTCAAGGTAGTGCAGCTGTTTGGTTCCGGGAATTGGAACTATGTTGGAGCCTTTAGATAGCAGCCAAGCTAGTGACAGCTGGGCGGGCGTGCAGCCTTTTTGCGTGGCCAACTCAGCGACCACATCCGCCAATCGACGGTTAGCGTCTAAGGCTATTTCACTAAAACGCGGCAGGTTAGGGCGAAAATCCCCTTCGCTGAAATCCGCTGACGCCTGAAACCTGCCGGTTAAAAACCCTCGGCCAAGCGGCGAATAGGGCACAAAGCCAACCCCCAATTCATTACACGCAGGCAGTACTGTTTGTTCAACGTCGCGGGTCCAGAGTGAATATTCGGTTTGTACGGCGGTAATCGGATGAACCGAATGTGCCCGGCGTAGCGTGTCCGCGCTAACCTCACACAGCCCAATACGCGCAATCTTGCCTGCCTTAACCAGCTGTACTAGGCCTTCCATTGTCTCTTCAACGGGTTCATCGGGATTAAGGCGATGTACATAATAAAGGTCAATTTTCTCAACACCCAGCCGCCGTAGTGATGCCTCGCAGGCGGTACAGGCGTAGTCGGCGCTGTTGTTCAAGCTGCGCTTATACTCACCGGGGGTGCGCACAATGCCAAACTTGGTCGCGATCTGAATATTGGATGACCGGCTCGCTAGAAAACGGCCCAGCAACTCCTCATTATGGTGCGGCCCGTACATATCCGCGGTATCGAAGAAATCGATACCCAGCTCTACGGCGCGCGCAAGCACCCGCAGCGACTTACTGTCATCGCGGGGGCCGTAAAATTCGCTCATGCCCATGCAGCCCAGACCAATGGCAGAAACAGACAGGTCAGTACCCAGCGTGCGTTTTTCCATGGTGTCTCTCCTTAAGTCGCCAATAGGTAGTTATTGAGTTATTGAGTAATGGAAAGACAGCGTGGCATTATCCATTAATGAAAAAAATGAACGATATAGGTAAAGAGATTTCCGATTTTGAAAAACACATGCCACGTGGCTGGGTGTGGGACGATACGCGTACCTTTTTAGCGGTAGCCCGCCACGGCACGCTAAGCGGCGCAGCAGCGGAGCTGCATTTAGGCATCGCCACGCTTTCCCGACGTATCGAACGGCTTGAGCAAGCGTTGCATTTGCCGCTTTTTGTACGCCAGCAGTCGGGCTATCAGCTAACCGAAGAGGGGGCTGGGCTAATCGAAAAGGCTGAAGCGCTGGAAGCTGCCGCAGCTGCATTCACTACCGGCGTTTCCCAGCAGGCGCAGATGACCGGACGGGTACGCTTGGCCACCGCAGAAAACCTGGCCACCGAACTTATTTTGCCCGCTTTACCCGAGTTTCGCAGGCAGTACCCCGGTATTACGCTGGAGCTTGTCACGGATATTACTACCGTTAACCTGCACCGTCGCGATGCTGATCTAGCCATCAGAATGGTCAAGCCCGAGCGGGGGCATGTCACGCTTCGCCGGATTGGTACATTGGGCTACGGGCTTTACGGTAGCGTTGATTACGTCGCGCAGCGTAAGTCCAGCCCCGATGCTGGCGACTATGATTCTGATGCCTTTATCACTTGGGGCGAAATGCAGTCACACCTGCCTGCCGCGCAGTGGAGCGAGCGAATTTTGCAGGGGCGGGAGCCTGCTTTAACTACCACCTCGGTATCGACCCAAGTAGCAGCCGCCAAAGCCGGGCTTGGATTGGCTGTACTGCCTCATTTTGTAGCGCTGAATGCTGGGCTTGTTTGTGTGACTTCAGCGCTTGGTGCTGATCAGCCTATTTACCTTGTTATCCAAACTGACGTGACTCAATCAGGCCGGATTCGTGCCGTAGCAGATTTTATGGCTGATCTGGTTACCAGGAATCGCACATGCTTGAGTGGATCATAGCCATGGAGAATGCTTATGGTTAGCACATGGTCATGGAACACATCCACAACGTCTGGAGCCAGGTCATCCCTCTCTGGAAAAGCGAGAATGTTAGTCTCGAAAGCGTTATGGCGGCCTGGAATGACACCGGCCCATTTGATGCAACTGGCTCCTGTTTCAGGCAATGGCGTTGCTTTTTTGCATGCACGGTTATAGCCGTTAAAAACTCATATTTAAAATAAGAATATAAAATAGTTTTTTTATGCTTTTTTGTGGATTTTGAATGCTCTAATATAGCCACCCTTTTTACGCTGGACCATAGGCAGGGCCTGCGTTGGCCCGTTAGCGATTGATAGGGAAGCCACCATGGGTGAGCAAATGAGCGAGCAACAAGGCGCGCACTTCAAGCGCAGCATGCAGACGCGCCACTTGGTAATGCTCTCGTTAGGGGGCGTGATTGGCACCGGGCTGTTTTTAAGTTCCGGCTATACCGTGCAGCAGGCAGGGCCGACTGGGGCCGTGCTGGCCTATCTGGTAGGTGGCATTGTTGCCTGGTTGGTGATGATGTGTCTGGGAGAGCTTGCCGTACACATGCCGGATTCCGGCGCGTTCAGCGCCCATGCCAGCCGCTATATCGGCCCTGGCACTGGCTATATGGTGGCTTGGATGTACTGGCTCACCTGGACGGTGGCGCTGGGGTCGGAGTTTACTGCGGCGGCGGTGTTTATGGGACGCTGGTTTCCTGATGTCCCTGGCTGGTACTGGAGCGGGCTGTTCGCAGCTATTGTGTTTGGCGTGAATGCATTTACCTCACGCTTTTTTGCCGAGTCCGAGTTCTGGCTGTCGTTGATCAAGGTAATCGCGGTGGTGGTGTTTGTGATCGTCGGGGCAGGCGCGATTATTGGCTGGGTGCCGCTGCAGGAATCAAGCGGCGCTGCGGTGGCATCGCCCGGACTTTCGGCCTTTTGGGGCGAGGGCGCCATGTCGCCGAGTCTGTTGGCCATCGGCACTACGTTACTGGCGGTGATGTTTGCGTTTTCCGGCACGGAGCTTATTGGCATTGCCGCCGGGGAAACCGTGGACCCGGCGCGCAATGTGCCCAAGGCGATTCGCGCCACGCTGTGGCGGCTGATTCTATTTTTTGTGGGTACCATCATCGTGATTGCGGCATTGCTGCCTCAAAGCCAGGCCGGGCTTAGCCAAAGCCCCTTCGTCGCGGTATTCCAGCGCCTGGGCGTACCCGGGGCGGCGGACATCATGAACTTTGTGATTATCACCGCGCTGCTCTCGGCGGCCAACTCCGGGCTTTATGCCTCATCACGCATGCTTTGGACGCTTTCAGATCAAGGCACTTTGCCCAAGTCGTTGGGTCGCCTTAACAAGCGCGGTATCCCGATGAATGCGCTGCTCCTAAGCATGATCGGCGGCTTCGGCGCGCTGTTTTCAAGCGTGTATGCGCCGGAAACGGTCTACCTGGTACTGGTCTCGATTTCTGGCTTGGCCGTGGTAGTGGTGTGGATGGCGATTGCGCTCAGTCAGCTCAACTTCCGCCGCCACTATCTGCGCGAAGGCGGGCGGCTTGAAGACCTGGTCTACCGCACGCCGTTCTACCCCTGGGTACCGCTGATCGCGTTTGCGGCTTGTCTGGCGGCGTGCATCGGCATTGCGTTTGATCCGCAGCAGCGTGTAGCGCTCTACTTCGGGGTGCCGTTCATTGGCCTGTGTTACCTGGCGTATTTTCTGCACCATCGTAAGGCCGTTCAATCCCCTGTTCACCTGAATACCGCCGCTGAGGAGAAAAGAGTATGAGTGAAACAAATCCGATCAAGGCCCTGCTGGCGGACGCACCCTTTATGGTGATTGACGGGGCACTTGCTACTGAGCTGGAAGCGTTGGGCTGCGATCTCAACGATAGCCTGTGGTCGGCGCGCCTGCTGGCCCAAGCGCCGGAGAAGATTCGCCAGGTGCATCAGGCGTATTTCGAAGCCGGTGCCGACTGCGCCATTACCGCCAGCTACCAGGCCACGGTGCCCGGTTTTATGCAGGCGGGAATGACCGCCCAGCAGGCGCGGGAGCTGATTCAGCGGTCGGTCACGTTGGCGCAGCAGGCGCGCGATGCGGTGTGGCAGCCGGGGCAAACCGACCGCCCCAAGCCGCTGGTGGCCGCATCCGTTGGCCCCTATGGCGCTTATCTAGCAGATGGCAGCGAGTACCGCGGCGGCTATGACCTGGATCGCGCCGGGCTGGTTGAGTTTCATCGTGAGCGGTTTGAGCTGCTGCTGGCCTCGGGCGCTGATCTGCTGGCAGCAGAAACCTTGCCCTCACTAGAGGAGGCGCTGGCAATCACTGATCTGTTGGCTGAACATCCGGGCGCCCACGCCTGGGTTACCTTCTCGGCCAAGGATGGTGAACATATCAGCGATGGAACGCCGATTGAGGCATGTGCCGCAGCGCTGGCCAACTGCCCTGGCGTGGCGGCGATTGGCGTAAACTGCACCGCGCTTGCGCATATCGAGTCATTGGTCGCGGCGATCAAACGCCAGTGTGATCTGCCTGTGCTGGTGTACCCCAACTCGGGCGAGCTGTATAACGCGGCGACCAAAACCTGGCACCCGGCACCGTGTGATCATACCGCCACAGGTCCTTCTGGCTTGGTTCAAGGGGTGGAGCAGTGGTTGGCGGCAGGGGCTGCGGGTATCGGTGGCTGCTGCCGTACAACACCTGATGATATTCGGGCACTGGCCCAGTGGCGGCAGTCGCTTTAGTTGGCCAGGGGGCTGGGCTTTCCCGCGTTAAGAGCTTGAAGCGCCCAACTCCCGCTTAAGCCATTCGGCCAACTGCTCACTACGTTGGCTGTTGTGGTGGCGGGGTAGCCACAGGCAGAGCTTGGCGGGGGTTTCGGTAAATCCCCAGGGCGCGGTGAGTCGTCCGCTTTTCAGGTCATCTTCGACCAGCAGTTTTGGCGCAATCGCCACGCCCAGGCCTGCCACGGCGGCTTCGATTAAATAGTAGAGATGATCAAACCCCTGGCCTTTACCCAAAGCCTCTTCAAGAGTCGCCAGTTCAAGCCCTTGGGCGCGGCCCCATTGTGGCCAGGCCTGGGGGCGAGAAGCGGTGTGTAAAAGCTTGCTGGAAAAGAGCGTATCCGGCTGCGCTGGGTCGAGCTTTGCTTCCAAGTGAGGGCTTGCCACCGCGCAAATCTGCTCGGCCATTAGCTCGACGGCGTCTACCTCCGCAGGCCAGGGCGGCTCGGAAAAGGCCAGGGTAGCACTGATATTTTCCTGCTTGGCGGGCAGTTCACTTTCGCTCACTACGACCTGCAATTTGAGCTGGGGCAGGTCGCGCTGCAGACGGTCCAGCCTGGGAATCAACCAGCGCGCCAGCAGGCTGCCGGGGCAGGCCAGCGTAAAGGGCGCTTCTTTCACATCACGCTTGAGATCCGCGCAACTATCACGCAGGCGAGTAAACGCTTCGCCAATGCCGTGATAAAGCCGTTCGCCGTGGTGAGTCAGTTCAATGCCACGGCCCGCTTTGGCAAACAGCGCCACGCCGAAGTGTTCATCCAAGCTACGCAGCTGGCGACTAACGGCACCGTGGGTCACGCTTAGCTCATCGGCTGCGGCCGTCACGCTGCCTAGCCGGGCGGTGGCTTCAAAGGCGCGCAGGGCGCTTAAAGGTGGCATGCTTTGTTGCGTCAACGGTTGACTCCAGCTCACATATTGATGACATCTTATCGATTTTTATCTCCGCCTGCTTGCGCTACTTTCAATGCAACTGCTACTCCGCTTTGAGAGGTCATCATGAATCAACCTGCGATCCAGCCTGATATTAACGGCCTGTTTGGCCAATTCGGCGGCCGCTTTGTTGCCGAAACGCTCATGCCGCTGATTCTTGAGCTGCAAGCCGAATACGACGCTGCCAAAGACGACCCCGAATTCCAGCGCCAGCTCGCCTACTTTCAAAGCGACTACGTAGGGCGCCCCAACCCACTCTATTTTGCCGAGCGGCTGACCGAACACTTTGGCGGCGCGAAGATTTTTCTCAAGCGTGAAGAGCTTAACCATACCGGCGCGCACAAGATTAATAACTGCATCGGCCAAGTGTTGCTGGCCAAACGCATGGGCAAAAAGCGCATCATCGCTGAGACCGGCGCCGGTATGCACGGCGTGGCTACGGCCACGGTGGCGGCGCGGTTTGGTTTGTCCTGTGTGATCTATATGGGCTCAACGGATATCGAGCGCCAGCAACCCAATGTGTTTCGCATGAAGCTGCTGGGCGCTGAAGTGATCCCGGTCACTTCCGGCACCGGCACGCTGAAAGATGCCATGAACGAAGCGCTACGCGACTGGGTCACTAACGTGGATGATACGTTCTACATCATTGGCACTGTGGCCGGGCCGCACCCGTATCCCGCCATGGTGCGCGATTTCCAGGCAGTGATTGGCCACGAAACCCGCGCGCAAATGCAGGAAAAAGAGGGCCGCCTGCCGGATTCGCTAGTGGCCTGTATTGGCGGTGGATCCAACGCCATGGGGCTATTCCACCCGTTTTTGAACGATGCCTCAGTCGAGATGATTGGCGTTGAAGCAGGCGGTAAAGGCGTTGAAAGCGGCCAGCATGCGGCAAGCCTCAACGGCGGTGCGCCGGGCGTGCTTCACGGCAACCGCACCTATCTGTTGCAGGATGAGGACGGCCAGATTATTGATGCCCATTCGATTTCGGCAGGCCTGGATTACCCCGGTATCGGCCCTGAACACGCGTGGTTGCACGAGCAGGGGCGCGTTGAATATGTATCGGCTACCGACGATGAAGCGCTTGAAGCCTTTCAGACGTGCTGCCGCCTGGAAGGGATCATCCCCGCCCTTGAAACGGCCCACGCGTTGGCCGAAGTCGCCAAGCGGGCACCGAAACTCCCCAGCGACCACCTGATGGTGGTTAACCTGAGCGGGCGCGGTGACAAAGACATGATGAGCGTGGCCCACTACCTGGGAGAAAAATTCAAATGAGCGCATCTGTTCACAAGAGCGAATCTATTCACCAGAGCGCACATAAGGAGACTGCTATGAATCCCAACTCGCGTCTTGCAGCACGCTTTGCCGCGCTCAAAACCGAAAACCGCCCGGCGCTGGTGAGTTATCTCACCGCAGGCGACCCAGATATGGCGACATCGCAACGCATTCTTGAGGGCCTGCCCGCTGCCGGTGTGGACGTGATTGAGCTGGGAATGCCGTTTAGCGACCCCATGGCCGATGGCCCCGCGATCCAAAAAGCCGCGCTGCGCGCCCTAAAAGAAGGCCAGACCCAAGCTAAAACGCTGGAGATGGTGGGTACCTTTCGCGAAAAAGATACCACCACGCCCATCGTGCTAATGGGCTACTACAACCCTATTTACCGCTATGGCGTAGAGCGCTTCTTAACCGATGCCGCTAGCGCCGGCGTAGATGGCCTGATTGTGGTCGACCTGCCCCCGGAGCACGACGACGAGCTTTGCCAGCCCGCCGCCCAGCACGGCATCGACTTTATCCGCTTGGCCACGCCCACCACGGATACCAAGCGCTTGCCCAAAGTGCTGAGTAACGCCTCCGGGTTTATCTACTACGTTTCGGTGGCAGGCGTTACTGGCGGCAGCGCACCCACGCCCGAAAAACTTGAGCGCTCGGTGAGCCAGCTACGCGAACACACCCAGCTTCCCATCGCCGTTGGCTTTGGTATTCGCACCCCGGAACAAGCCGCCATTATTGGCCGGTTCAGCGATGCAGTAGTGGTTGGCTCCGCGTTGGTAGATTGCATCGAGCACGCCGCAACGCCTGGTGAAGCTGTTAAAGGAGTGCATGATCTTGCACGTGCACTGGCTGAAAGCGTTAGGGAGTGCCGCGAGCTGGGCGAGCCGCAAGTCAGTTAAAACAAGCTAATTAAAACCAGGTTGTTTAAACCAGGTCATTAAGAAACGGTTAAACGATGCCGCCATTGGCACGCAGGGTTTGGCCGTTAATCCAGCCGCCTTCAGGCGAGGCGAGAAAAGCCACGACGCTTGCGATATCGTCCGGTTGGCCGAGTCGCTCCAGTGGCGGCATCTTGGCCATCCGCTCGACCAGTTCGTCAGATTTACCCTCAAGAAACAGATCTGTCGCGGTAGGGCCGGGCGCCACGGCATTGACGGTGATCGAGCGGCCACGCAGCTCTTTGGCAAGAATCGCGGTTAAGGTCTCAACGGCGGCTTTGGTGGCGGCGTAGACCGCGTAGGTTTCAAGTTTCAACCCGACAACGCTAGTCGATAGGTTAATAATCCGGCCACCGTCTCTCAGGCGGTTGGCCGCTTCGCGCATGGTGTTGATCGAGCCTTTCAGATTGGTATCAATCTGAGCATCCACCGCGTTCTCCTCCATCTGAGCAAGCGGGGCAAGCTTCATAATGCCCGCGTTATTGACCAGCACATCAATGCGCCCCCACTGTGTTTCAAGGGTGTCAAAAAGCTGACGCACTGCTTGGGCATCGGCTATATCAGCTTGAATAGCCTGCGCTTTACCACCTGACGACTCAATCTCTTGAACCACGTGGTCAGCGGCTTCTGCATTGCCTGCGTAGTTGACGATCACCGTAAAGCCATCGCGCGCCAGCTGTTTGGAAATAGCCGCCCCAATTCCCCGGGAACCACCCGTTACAAGCGCAATTTTCTGTTCTGCCATCGTTTTTCTCCTTCTGCGTAGGGAGTCGGTGAATACCTGACGTATGCAGCATAAAAGACAAAGCGTGCTCTATAATCAGGCTTAACCTGTCATCACTATTCGGAAACCGTGAACAATGGACCGACTTGATACGATGCACGCGTTTACGCGTATCGTCGAAAGGCGAAGCTTTACTCACGCCGCGCAAGACCTGAGTATTTCCCGCTCAACGCTGACCGAGGCCATCAAAACATTGGAGGCACGCCTTGGCGTAAGGCTGTTGCAACGTACCACGCGCTCGGTGCACCCAACGCGGGATGGCGACGCTTACTATCACCGCTGTTTGAGTATTTTGGCCCAGGTTGAGGAGGCGGAAGGCGCGCTAGTGAATGCCAAACCCAAAGGCGTACTGCGGGTAGACGTTCACGGCACGCTAGCCCGCCATTTTATATTGCCGAAGCTACCCGCGTTTCTTAACACCTACCCAGGTTTGGAGCTTCACATGAGCGAGGGTGATCGCCTGGTGGATCTGGTAGGCGAGGGCATCGACTGCGCATTGCGTGTCGGTATGCCCCAGGACAGCGATATGCACTCCCGGCGAATCACCACACTTGATGAAGTCACGGTCGCCTCGCCCGGATACCTGGCAAAGTACGGAACGCCGCATTCAGTCGCTGAACTTGGCGGGCACACGATGGTGGGCTTTCACTCCAGCCGTGCAGGCCAGACGCTGCCTCTTGAGTTTACTGTTAGCGGAAAAGTTGAATATGTAGCGTTGCCCGCCAGCGTGACCACAAGTGCAGCAGAAAGCTATTACGCGGCCGCACGACTAGGGCTCGGCATCATTCAGGTGCCCCGTTACCATGCAGAAGATGATCTACGAACTGGCCAGTTGATCGAAGTCCTGCCCGCCAACCCGCCCACAGGATCACCCGTTTCCATTCTGTACCCAAGCAACCGTCAGTTATCCTCCCGCGTGCGAGTATTTATCGACTGGGTGGTTAGCGTGTTTGATGAAGGTGATGAGCTTGCCAAACTTGTGGAAGAGCGCCGAGGTGAAAAGGATAAAGCGGTGACGGTGTCGCTGGATAATCTATAAACTATGGGGCTGCCTGAATCTATGGTTGTACCTGTTGGGATAAGCGTTTGCCTAATTGTTTCTGCTTCTTATATCAGGTCGTTTGATAATCCCCGAGTACACGAGCTATCACACCATGCGGATGGAAGGTGATGGCATTGCCATGGTGGCAACTACCCAATTCTTTAACCAAGAGGCCATAATGCGAAAACTCCTTACACTGATAGTAGTGCTGGCGCTGGGCTATGCCGGGGTGTACTTCTATTACGGTCATGTCGTTAAACAGGAAGTCCAGCAACAGCTGGATAATCGTGGCCTTTCTGCGGTCAGCGTCGATAACGTTGAGTACGGCGTGCTGGCGCCTATTAGCAGCTCCGCAAATCTTACGGTAAGCATTACTTATCGCGGCGCCCAAGCGGAGCTGGACCTAGCCGTAGAAGGCCACCCCGTGTTTTCTGATGAGGTAAGCGTCCAGTTTGATGGCCTGCAAGCGCTGCGGTTGGGCATTGGTTTGGGGATGTAGTAACGCTTCAACGTGACAAGGCGAGAGGGCATCCGTCTAAGCACTTTCGTTACGATCCAGCCTTTCAAAGCGGACCGGTATAGGCGGATTGGCATATCCTGTTTGAATAGCACGTTGTAAACGCATTGGGACGCGTAGTGACATATGCTCTTGGCTATTCACTTGTGAAAGATAAGGGAAACCATGTATCCGGTATCTATAAAAGGGGTATTACTCCTGCCCGCCAACAAGGTCGTACTGGCGCTCAACGACCGCGATGAGTGGGAGCTGCCCGGCGGGCGTATCGAGATAGGCGAAGTACCGTCAGAATGCCTGGAGCGAGAGTTCGAGGAAGAGCTGGACGTAAAGGTCGTTGGTCAGGAAATTATCGATAGTTACCTGTTTGAGGTCATTCCCCAAAAGTATGTGTTCATCGTCACCTACGGCTGCCGTCTTGTGAGCGACTTCAACCCAAAGGTGAGTCACGAACATTCCCGAATTGATACGTTTCCGGTTGATGACTTGCCCCACAACCTGCCAGCCGGTTATGTGCAGTCGATTCATACATGGTGCGCTACCCATGCTGCGCTGCTTGGCGCACTTTCATCGTCACGTTGAGGCGATAACGTTACCGCTGAGTTGCAACTGAATACCTTTACGCCGTACTGAGAGATCAACATGCACTACCGCCCCATGACGATTGAAGATTACGACGCCGCCGTAGCGCTATGGTTGAGTACCGAAGGCGTGCGGTTGCGCGATGCGGACTCCCGCGAGGGCGTTGCCCGCTATTTGCAGCGTAACCCCGGTTTAAGCTTTGTGGCGGAAGCAGAGGGAAACGTAGTGGGCACGATTATGAGCGGCCATGATAGCCACCGGGGCTTTATTCAGCATTTGGCGGTCGCGGCTTCACACCGCAACATGGGGGTCGGCTCACAGATGGTGGCGCTTTGCCTGGAAGCGCTTAAAAATGAAGGCATCCAAAAATCCCACTTGATGATTCTGGTAGAAAACGAAGCCGGTAAACGCTTCTGGAGCAACCTGGGCTGGGAGTTTCGGAGTGATATCGCGCTCTACTCGTTTATTAACGGCGGCGGGCCGAACGCCTAGAACTCTGAGTGCCTTGGTTTGGCCGAGTATGGATAGCCGAATTTGCTGCAACCATTCAGAGATGGCGCTACCTGCTTTTTAGTCTCCCAGTTTAGGGTGGATGAAGCCGCCTGCGCAGCACTCTTTCAGGCTGGGTTAATTCACGCCGGTTTACGAAGCGGGAATATATGCTTTCTATAGAAGGCGTCGCACTATATAGACGCAGCTTTTTACAATGATATTCAACGTCTATAGGAACACATTTATGTCTGATGCACAGAACGCTGTAAACATTGTCAGCAACTTCCTGGAAGCCTCTATGGCACCCGACCCAGAGCTTGCGGCCACCTATATGGCCCCCGATGTCGTTATCACCTTCACCGGTGGCCGCGCCATGGAAACCCCGCACGCCATTACCCACTTTAATGCTGGGCGTTATGCGTGGGTTAAAAAAGCGCTAGGGCAGTTTGATTGGACGGTTCACGAGGACCACATCGTTGTCTACTCCAACGGTACGTTATACGGAGAATGGCCAGATGGACGTCCTTTTGCAGGCAACCGCTATTTGGACCGGTATGAAGTGCGTGAGGGCAAAATCACGCGCATGGATGTATGGAACGACAGTGCAGAGTGGATATTAACGCCTGAGCTTAACCGGCAGTCTTAATCAGCGTGTGTGGAGCTGGGCACATCATAATGCGGGTGGCATGGAGCGATAGGGTGTGCCTTGTTTTAAAGCAACTGCTCATTTAATTATCAGATAGACAAGTAAGGCTATACCGACGGGGTGTTAGTGCATGACTGCAAAAATATCCGGATAGGAAAATGCCAGTCAGGCTTAACGGACTGGCATTACCGCCTTGGCGGGATGATGCGTGAAAGCGAGACGCTGAAAGTGGGGATGATCCCACCGAATTACACAAACAAATTACTCGGCACCGATCTCATCGAGCCCGGCACGGGCGCAAGACGCGTCGATATCGCCCGATGGTGCACCACCTACACCAATACCGCCGACCAGCTCACCATTGATTCGTATCGGCAGACCACCTGCCTGAACCACCATCCTGGCATCCATGTTGTGCATCCCATCATTCCCCGGATTGCCACCGATAAATCCGGCCAGGCCAGCGGTGTCACGCCCCATGCTGGCCGAAGTGAAGGCCTTGCCTATGCTACTGTTGATGGTATGCGGCCCAGCATTGTCGGCGCGTAACAGCACTTTCGTTTCACCGCTACGAGCAGCGATAGCAACGCTGACATTGTGGCCTTCGGCAGAGCAGGCATCCAACGCAGTCTGCGCAGCAGCCAGGCTCATGTCGAGCGGTAAATAAGGCGCTGTTGGAAGATCTTGCGCCATAACGGAAACAGGAGCCATCAACACGGCAGCCAAAGTAAGATTACGAATCATTTTACGTCCTCGGTAAAATTAATATTCATATTGATGCTCTTAACCTATAGCAATGTTTAATAAATATTCAAAGTTTAAATTACTTTGTAGTGCTCTCAAGAACACCTATACAGGCCGAACGCGTTAGCGGGCGTGCTGACGCTGAGGGTTTTCGTCGCATGCTATAAGCCCGGCAGCTATTCAGTGACGCTGCCTTTTCAGCCATTACTTTTAAAGGTGCCCCATGGCGTTGAACCCCCACTCTTGGGCAGAAGAGCTACCGCTACTGCATGACCACCTTTGGGCGCGCCTGACCCAAGGTGTCAGCGACCGCCACGCACCGGCGCGTTACCTCACCTTGGCCACCGTTAGCGAAAGCGGCTTGCCGCAAGCCCGCACGGTAGTACTCCGCAGCGCTGATAAGCAGGCGGCAACGCTTGCTGTCTACACCGATATTCACTCAGGAAAGATCAGCGCTCTTCGCGCTAACCCTATGGCCGCGCTGCACGTATGGGATGCTGCTGAGCAGCTCCAAATACGCATAGAAGCCAGCGTCACTGTTCTGACCGGCGAAGCCGTAAGCGAGCAGTGGCAAAGCCTGCCGGAACACGCCCGCATCGCCTATAGCAGCGGGCTGGCGCCGGGCGAGCCGATTGCGGCTTCACTGGATTACACCAAAACGCCGGATGAAAGTGCTTTTGCAGTGTTGTGGATGGATGTTCAAGCGATAGAAGCGCTGCACTTGGGTCCAAGCCATCGCCGCGCCGTATTCTCGCGTGGTGACGGTTGGGCAGGGCAGTGGCTGGTGCCGTAATGGCCGCGCAGGCCAACACCAATGGCTGGCACATTTTGCAGGAGCGGGCTTCAGCCCGCGATGGCGTAGGCTACTTATTCAAACCAATACTCATCGCCGCTCATATTGTAGGCACGGAAGGCAAAGAGATTCATTAAACAGGGAAGCCATGATGGCTACCGTCCGGCAGCTCAATATCTACACGGACACGACCACCCATCGCTTCAACGTAGCGTTTAAGTGAGCTAAGGCGCATATCCTGGCCCACCTTCTCCAGTCCCGCTACGGTCGGCTGCCTAACACCCATTGCATCTGCAAGTTCAGTTTGCGTTTTCTCTGCCAGCAGACGAATTTCGGCTAGCCTGATCTCAAACAGCATATCGCTTGCCTTCGCTTCTGCCGCCGCAACGATCTCTGGCTTTTCTTTTGCCAGTAAGTCTTCAAGCTTGCGTGCCATTGTGACTACCTCACTTTAAGGTTTCCAGATGAGCCGCATACTCTCTGTCGGCAACTGGAATCATTTCATCGTAAAAGCGTTTGTCGTTCCCGCCTTTTATACTGTATCGCTCGGCAAAATAAACGATAAGCAGAAACGCGCTTCACTATCCCAGCAGGCGAGGTTATCGGCTGGTCGGATCGAACTGTGATTCGCGCAACGGATACCCCATGACGATGCGTTTCTGGAAAACCTCGCCCTGACAGATAACCTGCAGGCAACCGAACAAGGATGGCATTTGGAGCCTCAATCCAGCTGAGCTTCTATCGCGGTCTTGTCGATCACCGACCAGACTTCCTGAATCTTATTATCACGGAAGAGGTAGAACGCGTTCTCGCAAAACGTCACTTTTTTGCCGTCCACCGCAAGGCCGAGGAAGCTACCTTTCGGGGTTACATCGAATCGCAGCCTGCACGCAACGTGGGGTGAATCAGCGGCCAAAAGCTCAATATTGAAGTGAAGATCGGGTATCTGCTCATAATCGGCTTCCAACATGGCACGATAACCATCAAGCCCTAGGCGCCTGCCGTTGTGGTGGACATTGTCATGTACGAACTGGCCAAGGCTCGTCCAGTCCTGATGATTGAGGCAGGTGATGTAATCACGGTACGCCGTTTCCAAGTCACGTTTGTTCATCCTGGTTCTCCTTTCCTGGGCTGGCGTGAAGGTATTCGCCAAGGGTACACAGGCTCAGTATCATAAGTAGCCTAAACCAAGCCACAGAAGTCATCGTTCATGTCGTGCCTACCGTGCCCCCATTGCCAATCTGAATTCGTCTATCAGGATCAAAGCCTGTTCATCTGCCCCGAGTGCGCCCACGAATGGAGCCCTTCTGAGGCTGAGGCAGAAGACACCGTGACGGTAAAAGATGCCCACGGCACGCTGTTAGCGGAAGGCGACAAGGTAACGATGATCAAAGACCTCAAGGTCAAAGGTAGCTCACTGGTACTCAAGGTAGGCACCAAAGCCGTTATCAAGCGGCTCGTGGATAGCAAGGATCACCAACTGGACTGCAAGGTCGATGGCGCAGGCGACATGATGGTAACCGCTCATTTTGTGAAAAAGGCCTGAATAAGAGCCGGAATTCCACTATCCACATCACGACGCCGTAAGCTGAGGCTCATCCACTTCCACCGCGTCACACAACGTTTCAGCAAAGCTTGCCAGGGCAGGTGTCCAGGTTTCCGGTTCGGGGGCGACAAAATAGGTATCGATGTGGGCAATAGAAGCGGGCAGCGCCAGTGTGTGAACCCCGAACCGGTGCTGATGAGCGTCAACCGTTCCACGCGGTAATACCGTATAGCCCATCCCGGCAGCGACGCAGCCCAGCATCGCATCCAGCGAGCCGAACTCAAATATCCGGCCCGCATTGACGCCATAGGACGCCAGCAATAGCTCGATACGCTGGCGGTAGCTGCACCCTTGGCGAAACGCCATGAAGGCAGACGCCAGCAGCGCTTGTGAAGAGGGCATCGTCGTCATGGGCATTGAGCCCACTAAGACAAGCTCCTCGCTAAACGCTTTAAGCACGTGGTAGCGGCTATGCTCAAGCCGCCCCGCCACGAAGGCACAGTCCACCTGGCCATTGAGCAGCAACTCGACCAGCTCAGCCGTTGGCCCGGTCTTGAGCTGGATATCAACATCAGGCTGCGCTGCGTGATACGCCGCTAGTATTGGGGGAAGGCGCAATGCCGTCGTGGTTTCCATGGCGCCTATTCGTAGCCGCCCACACGCCTTCTCCTGGCCCTTAAACAGCGATACCGCTTCATCATGGGCCGTCAACATGCGCTCAGCGTACTCCACCAGCGCCAAACCAGCACTTGTCGGGCGAACACGTCCCGCACGATGAATGAGCTGTACGCCTAACTCCTCCTCAAGTTTCTTAATATGAGTCGTCACGTTAGATTGCACCGTGTGCAAGCGTTTTGCCGCTGCCACGAAGCTGCCTGTCTCGGCCACCGCCATAAATAGTCGCAATGATTTAAGCTGCATACTCACCTTTCTGCCAAGCCAGCGTTATCTCAAAAAAAGATAGTAACTATCAAAACAAATCGTTTCTAGAAATAGTTTCTCGCGCGTAGTCTGGCTGTGCAGTACCGCGCTGCCCACCTTGCCCGAAAGGCGGCACAAAAAGGACACAACCTGATGAGCCGAACATTTACTTCCCACGATTTGCCCGCCCTGATGACCGGCATAATGGCGACCCTAGCGGGGATCGGCATTGCTCGCTTTGCCTACACGCCATTATTACCGGTGATTATTCAGGAGGGTTGGTTTACCGCAAGCCAGGGCGCCTACTTGGGGGCCGCCAATCTGCTGGGCTACTTTATCGGCGCGCTTGTCGCCCACTCCCTGAGTGAGCGCTTTTCTACGCGCCACGTAATGGGGGCAAGCTTCGCAGGTATCGCTTTAAGCTTTGTGCTTTGCGCTGGGGAGGGCGGTTTCACCTGGTTCTTCTTCTGGCGCCTGGTGTCAGGCATTGCGGGCGCCATTTTAATGGTGGTTGGCCCTTCGCTGGCGTTGGCGGCCACGCCCACAGAAAGGCGAACCCGTGTCGGTGCCATGGTGTTTACGGGGATTGGCCTGGGCGCTCTGCTTTCAGCCTTCATCGTGCCGTTGCTGCTTGAATTAAGTCTCGCGTTTACATGGGGCGCGTTGGGGCTGCTCTGCATGATGGCGGGGCTTTTATGCGATCACGGCATCACTCGGCTGGCGTTACCTGCCACGGCCACCTCAACGGCCAATAAATCCAGGGAGTATTCGGGGGTAAAGGTCGTCGTGTGGCTGGTCATTAGTGCGTATGCCCTGGATGCGGTTGGGTTTGTGCCCCATACCGTGTTCTGGGTGGATTATCTCGCCAGGGAAAACGCACTAGGTAACCAGTTGGCTTCATTTCAGTGGGGGATCTTCGGTTTAGGTGCCGTGTGCGGGCCGCTCATGGTCGGCGCCCTGGCGCAACGAGCAGGTTGGCATTATGGTTTGGCGATTGCTTTTTTAGCGAAGGCTGCCGCTGTCCTGCTGCCGGTGTTCTCGCTAGCGTTGATCAGCCAATCGGTTTCCTCTTTTATGGTAGGGGCGATGATCCCCGGCATTGTCGCACTCACCTCGGGCCGCCTTGCTGAGCTGGTAGGGCCAACTGCCCACAAGAAAATCTGGGGGCAAGCCACCGCCGCTTTTGCTGCTGCCCAGGCAGTGGCTGGCTATGCCATGTCGGCACTCTATGGCGTTTGGGGCACTTACTCGCCGCTGTTCGCCATCAGCGGCCTCATGCTCGTCGCAGGCTTTTTGCTGGTGCTGCTTAGCCGTGGTTGGCAGCAGCGCAACGCGGCGCTTACTGCTCAAAACAGGAGATAATAATGGAACTCTACCTAAACGCTACATCGCCCTATGCGCGCCTGGTGCGTATCGTGCTACTGGAAAAAGGCCTGAGCGACGCCGTTACGCTGAAGTGGTGTGACCCCTGGGCAGACGACCCCGCACTATTAAAGGCCAACCCCGCCGGGCGTATTCCTGCGCTAGTCACCGAGGAAGGCATCACGCTCAGCGAATCAATGCTGATTGCTGTTTATTTGGATAGCGCTTATCCGGAGAAGCCCGTGTTGCCACCATCTCACTTAGGCGAGGTGTTGCACTTGGCGGGATTGGGACAAAACCTCATGGAAGCGGCGTTTACGACGGTGATTGCCAGAAAGCACAGTGGAAATGAAGTCGACAATAGCGTGCTGGGAGCACGGCGCTCGCGGGCCATTCAACGGCTGCTCGAACAATTGAACCGCGAGCTTGGCGAAGCGCCAATGGCCTCGACTCTTAGCCTCGGTGATATCGCCGCCGCTGTCACATTGGATTACCTCGCTTTCAGATTGCCGGAGGTAGCGTGGCAGGGGACCTATCGACTGCTTGCTTCGTGGCACCAGGGTGTGATCACACGTTCGAGTTTTCAAGCGACAGCGTTTACCACACCTTAACGGTGATCCAGCGACGAGGAGAAAAGGCCACTGCAACGCTACCGACTAAAAACTAACTCGCCGCGGTGGGATTAATCTAAGTTAACTGCTAGTCTCGGAATATTAGAGCGAAAAACGCCGCAGGGAACACACGATGCAGAATGCTTGCCAACGGTTCACCCTACCAAGCAGCTCATACAAGGGCAGGCTAGCGGTATTCTGCATGGCTCTACGGACGGTTGCCCCCCGCGAACGCGGCTATCTGCCACGCCACTACTTTTCATGCAAAGGTGTGCCGGTAGACGACTTATTCAGCGTTTCAGAAACCATGACTTACCGACCTTTTAAAAGGACATACAGTATGTTTTTCGTTGGGTGAGATTTCAGGGTGTTGCTTGGAGTTATGGGCAGCCGGTTGAGTCTATGGCGGGCGGGGTAGGATCTTATGAGTCAATTGATAAATGATATCTTTAGACCCTGAGCGGCTATGCCGGGAAATACAACAGGCGCGAATTTTGGATATGTGTCCTAATTTTGATTAATGTTTCAGAGGGTCATAGGCTTGGGATAATCTGGTAGGCTGCATTTGCTGGGAAAAAGTGCCAACACGTTTATCCAATCATAGAACGCGCCGTCTAATACCTGTTAGGGCTAAAAGGAACACAATATGGCGGATGAAAATAACCCGGGCGATGAAGTCCCAAAAGGGAAAAGAGTAGCCAAATATTCGCGAGGAGTACTTCAAGCTATAGGTGGTGCTGTTCCCTTTGCTGGCGGGGTATTTTCGGCCATAGCCGGTGCATGGTCCGAGGCGGAACAAGGTCGAGTTAATCGGTTTTTCGAGCACTGGGTCAGGATGCTCCAAGACGAGCTAAAAGAAAAAGAAGAAACCATCATTGAGATTATGGCCCGGCTTGACCTCCAGGATGAGGCAATCGCTAAGCGAGTGGAAAGCAAAGAGTACCAGTCGCTCGTAAAGAAGACTTTCCGAGAATGGGCGGGTGCCGAAAGTGAAGAGAAGCGCATCTATATTCGGAATATTCTATCGAACGCCGCCGCATCCACTGTCTCCAGCGACGACGTTATTCGAATGTATATTGACTGGATCAATCAGTACTCGGAAATGCATTTTCAGGTGATCGGTGCAATATATAACAGCGGCGGGATTACGCGCGGGGAAATATGGCGAAAAATTGGTAAAGGGCCTGTGCGGGAGGATTCGGCTGATGCTGACCTGTACAAGCTTCTTTTTCGTGACCTGAGTACAGGCAGTATTATCCGCCAACACAGAGAAGTAGATCGTTTCGGCAACTTTGTGCCAAAGCCCGTCCAAAGACGACCTAAGGGAAGTGGCCCCAAGCCGGCAGTATCGGCGTTTGACGAGAGTGAAGGCTATGAGCTTACAGGGCTAGGGCAACAGTTTGTCCACTACGCAATGAGTGAGTTACCACCGAAAATCGAATTTAAACCCGATGACGAAGAGCCCTAACAATCGACTGCACGGCGACCGATTTCTGCCGCTTCGCGGCTCCAAGCCGGCGCGTGAGCCGGACGTTAATGCCCTATATCAGTAGCACTTAAAAGGCAGCTCCTGGCCGAGGCTGTGTGAAAACGTAGTACCGACTATACTCTACCCATGACAGATCGTGGGAGGTACCGATGAAACGTTTCGTTGCAGGTGAATCCCGGTCCCAAGCTACGTTGTTTCCTGAGCTTCTGGATGATTTCGTTACTGAAGACAACCCGGTTCGGGCCATTGAAGTTTTTGTAGACGCTCTCGACCTCAAACAGCTGGGTTTCAAAGGTATTGATCCCCAGGCAACGGGTCGGCCCGCCTATCACCCCGCTGTACTTCTAAAAATCTATCTTTACGGTTACCTCAACCGCGTGCAATCCAGCCGCCGACTTGAACGTGAGGCGCAGCGGAATGTTGAACTCATGTGGCTAACGGAGCGCCTCGCACCGGACTTCAAAACGATTGCCGATTTCCGCAAGCACAATGGCAAAGCGATCCAAGCCACCTGTCGAGACTTTGTCGTTATATGTCGGCGTCTAGGGCTTTTTTCACAGTCGGTCATGGGCAATCGATGGTAGCAAATTTAAGGCAGTCAACAATCGAGACCGCAACTTTACCTTGGCCAAAATGAAACGCCGCGCAGAAGAAATCGATAAGAGTATCGAGCGCTATTTACGCCAACTCGACGCAATGGACCAAGGCTCCACCGTTGTCACAGAAGCGCAGACGACAGGGTTGAAGGAAAAGATCGCCTCCCTCACAGAAGAAGTTCAGCAACTGCAATCCATTGAAATTCAAAGGACCGAGGCCCCTGATCAGCAAATCTCGTTGACGGACCCAGATGCTCGCTCCATGACGACGCGAGGAACGGGAATCGTGGGCTACAACGTTCAGACGGCTGTCGATAGCCAGCATCATCTGATTGTCGCCCATGAAGTCACTAATGTCGGCAGTGACCGGCGTCAGCTTTATCGGATGGCCAAGCAAGCACGCGATGCTAGCGGCGTCAGTGATCTCCACGTCGTCGCTGATCGCGGTTATTTTACAGGTAATGAAATTCTTGCGTGTCATGAGGCCGGTATTACGACGTATCTCCCTAAGCCCAAAACTTCGCCAAACCAGGCCAAAGGTATGTTTCCCAGGGAAGCGTTCCGATATGTGCCTGAACGTAATGAATATCGCTGTCCCGCGAGAAAGCGGCTTATTTGGCGCTTCAAGAACGTCGAAAAAGGCCAGACGCTACATTGCTATTGGAGTTCGGCCTGTCCGAATTGCTCAATGAAGTCGCAATGCACCACAGGTATTTATCGGCGCATTAAACGCTGGGAACACGAAGAAGTATTGGAGGCGGTAACATCACGTCTGGATCAGACGCCGGATATAATGCGCACCCGTCGTCAAACGGTTGAACATCCCTTTGGCACGTTGAAAGCGTGGATGGGTGCGACACACTTTTTAACCAAAGGGCTTAAGAACGTCGGAACGGAAATGAGTCTTCATGTGCTTGCCTACAACATGAAACGCGTCATGAATATCCTTGGCCCCAAGGGTCTGATCCAGGCATTGCGGGCATAAGGCCTTAGTCCGGACCTAGCTCTGCCAAGCTTGCGGTAGCCAATAACGCGCTTTTGTAAGGGCTTCTTAGGCTTTATCTCGATTAACGTCGGATTTGGCATATGAAATGAAAGCGTTCTGATCTGTCTTGCTAGCCGATAGTCGTGCCAATACGACTGAACACTGTCACCGCCAACTGATTTTTAGGTTTTCACACAGCCTCGGCCGATAGCTGACAATGCTAGAACTGGTGATGTAAACTTTAATTAATTCCCGTCCCACTAACCCGCATCACCTCCCTCACCACCGCATCATTCAAAATCCCCCGTTTGGCTTCCACCAACGTAAGCCATTCGCGGGCGCGGGTGATGCCGGTGTAGACAAGCTCCCGCGTCAGAATCGGGTTGGGCGTTTGGGGTAGCAGCAGCGCGGTGTGCAAGAACTCCGAGCCTTGGGATTTGTGTACCGTCATCGCGAATACGGTTTCTACCGCGTGCAGGCGGGAAGGCAGTACCCAGCGGATGGGATTTTTCGTATCGCTGGTCGGGAAGGCGACTCTATATAAGGTTCTTCCTACGCTGCGCGGGTCGGGTACTGCTAGCGTAATGCCAATATCGCCGTTCATTAGCCCCAGGCTGTAGTCGTTTTGCGTGACCAGCACCGGGCGGCCTTCATACCAGCCTTTCTCTAGTTCGATATCGCTTGCGCTTAATAGCGTGTGGCTGCGCAGTACCTTGGCGATGCGTAAGTTCAAGCCTTCTACGCCCCACGGCCCTTTGCGCAGTGTGCAGAGCAGTTGGAAGTGGCCGTAGGCGTTTAGTACGTCGCTGGCCCACGTGTCGTAGGCCTTTTTGTTTTCCTCAAAGGCTAGCGTTACCTCGGGGCACTGTTGGTCCAAAACCGTGAGGTAGTGCCGGTAGCCCGTGGGTGGCGCTATCTCCTCATTGGTTTTCTTATCAAGGCGGCCTTTACCGGCATTGGGGAAGCGCTCCGGGGAGCCGGTCACCACCAGGCGCTCCAGGGCGCTGTCATTTTCCCCGCCTAGCCCCAAATGATGCAGGTCGGCGTAGCCGTGGCGCAGGGCGCTGTGTACGGCGTTCTGTTTATCGCGCTCGCTAAGCGTGGCGCTTAACGGCTGGTTAATCGCCTCGGCCAACTGGCCAATGCCGCTGGCGGCGTCAAAACGGTGGCTTACCCGCAGCATGGTAATCGCCTGGTCGAGGGGGTGGCCGTTGGGGCAGGTTAGCGCTTCGGGCAGCGGGTGGCCGGTGAGATTGGCAAGCCACTCGGCGGTTTCTGGCGTGTAGTGGGCGGCCTCGGCGCGTCGGCATAAATCACCGAGTACGGCACCGGCTTCTACAGAGGCGAGCTGGTCTTTATCGCCCAGCAGCACCAGCTTGGCGTGGGCGGGCAGGGCGCTTAACACGGCGGTCATCATTTCGATATCGACCATGGAGGCTTCGTCGATCACCAATACGTCCAACGCCAACGGGTTGTTGGGGGTGTGGCGGAAGTGGCGGGTGTCGGGCCTAGCGCCTAGCAGGCGGTGTAGGGTGGTGACTTCTGTGGGGATGGAGGCACTTAGTTGTTCAGTGCATGAACCTTCGCCGAATGAATTCGGCTCCCACAATTCACTCTGCTCCCATAGCGCCGCAAGGTCTTCGATAGGCAGCTGGCTTACCTGCCCGGCGATGGATTCATTGAGCCGGGCGGCGGCTTTGCCGGTGGGAGCGGCTAAGCGAATGCGTAGCGCCTGCGTTGGCGAATGGGCCAGTTGCAGGGTTTGCAGCAGGGCGAGCAGGCGCACAACGGTGGTGGTTTTGCCGGTGCCGGGGCCGCCGGTAATAATCGCAAAGTGGCTGCGCGTCGCCAGCGCGCAGGCGACCTTTTGCCAATCCAGTGTGCCGTTGTCGGGGAACAGGGTGTTCAGGGCTTGTTGGAGCAGGCCTGAATCAAGCACATCACTACCCATCACCGAAAGCGGCTCATGCCCCATTGCCGTGTTAGCGCCTTCTTCAAGCGCCAAGCGAGCGGCGATTTCCTGGTGCAGGGTTTGTTCGTACTGCCAGTAGCGGCGCAGGTAAAGCCGGGTGGTGTGCGGGGTGTCGGAGCGCACCAGCGGTGTGTTGCCGTGGCCGTTGCTGATAAGCGTCGGGTGCTCAAGCGCGGCCTGCCACTCGGCGAGCGTTAGCGTGGCTAATACCTCGCTGGGTAGCGGCGGCGGGTCGCTTAGGTCATCGCCTTCGGGTGGGAGCGATAGGGCGAAATCCGGAGCGTTCAGCGTGGCGTTTAAGTCCAGGCACACATGGCCTCGGCCCAACTGATGGCTGGCAAGCGCGGTGGCCAGCAGAAGCAGCGGCGGCACCTGGCCTCCCTCGCGGGCGAAGAAGCTGACCAGCGCGCGGTCCAGGTCGCGTAGCCAACCTCTGGCGACCCAGCGCTCGCAAAGCGCCATTAAAGTGCCCGTATCGTTCAGCGCAGGGTGCCGTTGGTGGTCAGGTGCTACTGTGCTGTTACGCGGTGTGGCAGGCGCAGGCTCGCTTTCGCCGAACAGGTCCAGGGTTTGTGAATCTTTCATGCCGTTTCCTTAAGGCCAGCGCCGTTGGCTGTGCTTGCAAATAACGCATCCAACGCTTCAATCAGCGCCACCGGGGCAGGTTCGGGGTGTACGCCGCGTGCAGGCGTACGGCTGCCACGCAAAAATACGGTCAATGACCCGCCCAAATGGACGTGCGGGTCGTAGTCGGGTAGGCGGGCTTTTAACAGCCGGTGCAGTGCCAGCAGGTACAGAGCGGCCTGTAGGTCGTAGCGTTTTTCCAGCAGCGCGGCACTCAAGGCATCAACGGTGTAGGCGCTGTCGTCTGCGCCCAGGTAGTTGGATTTCCAGTCCAGCACATAAAAGCGCCCATCAAATTCAAACGCCAAGTCGATAAAGCCTTTGAGCATACCGTTAAGCGTATCGGCATCCAGCGCGGGCCGGGCAAGACCGGGAAGTAAGTGCTGGCTAACCAGCGCATCCAGCGCCTGCGTATCGACCTGGTGGGCAGCAAACCAGAACTCCAGTTCTACCTGATAACCGCTTAGCTGTTGAAGCGCCACGGCACTTTGCTGGCCGGGAAGCGGCAGTTGAGTGCCGAGCAAATCCTCAAACCAGCCTGCCAGCGGTTCATACCATGCTTGCCAACCGCGCAGTTGCAGGCGGCGGCGCAGAGTGTCTTCACGGGCGGCGGTGTCTTCAAGCGCCTTGGCAAAGCCCAACTGGCCTGCCCATTCCAACAAGCCGTGTAGAAAGGTGCCGGGGCCGGGGCCGCGAGGGAAACGGTGCAGGTGGCTTGCGTTTGTACTCGGCTGGTCGCTGCCAACTGGTAATGGGGAGTGAGTGGTTACACTCGCCATGGGCTGCCCGGTCAATGGAGAACCTTGCAGCAAATCTTGCGGCTCATCCAGCACTTCAAACGTGGTGGCTTCCTGGGGCGTGGTGGGTTCCGGCGTGGGGGCAGCGGTTGATAGCAGCCCTGAGATGCCGCCCGTGGTGCGCAGCGCCGAGTAACTGGCGATCCACCACTGCTCGCGGGCCGGGCGTGTGGGCGTGCGCGCTTGCCCCAACGCTTCTTGCTGCTGGGCGGGCGTAAAGCACTGCGCGGTGGGTGCTGGCGCAGGCTCCAGGGCTATGTCGCTTTTATGAACCAGCGCGGCGAGCGCTTCGCTGAACTCGTTGGGCGCAATGTAGTTACCGCCGTTAAGCAGGTAACCCAGGGCGCTGCCTTCGCCATCTTTTAACGGCGCAAGCCCCAGCCAGGTGGCGTGGCGGGCGCGGGTAAGCGCCACGTAAAGCTTGCGTAAGTCTTCGCCTAACCGTTCGCGGTCGGCAGTGGCGAGTGTTTCTGCATCGGCGCTTAGGCTTAGCTGTAAATTGCCTTCGCCATCGTGCCAGCGCAGCGGCACATCGCCTTTTTTAGTGGGGCGATGGTTGGTAATAAACGGCAGAAAGACCAGCGGGTACTCAAGCCCCTTGGATTTATGAATAGTCACGACCTTGACCAGGTCCGCATCGCTTTCCAGGCGCAGCTTGTGGCTGTCGCCGTGGCTTTCCGGGTCGGCAATCGCTTCCGCCAGAAAGCGTATCAGCGCGTGTTCGCCGTCCAGTTCCTGGCTTGCCTGCTGAAGTAGTTCGCCCAGGTGAAGCAAGTCGGTTAGCAAGCGCTCACCGTCGGTCAACGCAAGCAGCCGGGCAGGAATATCGAAGTCCACCATCAGCTTGCGTACCAGCGGCAGCACGCCCTGGCGCTGCCACAGGCGGTGGTAACGGCTGAACTGCTCTACCCGGGCCTCCCAGGCAAGCTCGCTCTCGTTAAGGTGATCAAGCTCGTTAAGGCTCACCCCTAGCAGCGGCGTGGCAAGCGCTGCGCGCAGCTTGGCTTCCGCCTGGCGTGAATTGGCCTGGGATTCCGCACAGGCGCGCAGGCAGGTTTCCACTTGCTGGGCGATAGATGAGCTAAATACCTTGTCGTGATCCGATAGATAAACGCTTTTAACCCCACGGCTGGCAAGCGCCAGGCGAATAGCGCGGGCTTCCTGCAGGCCGTTCACCAGCACCGCCATATCTGAAGGCTTGAGTGGGGTGAGTTCGTCCTCGGTTTTAAAACCCGCTTGCCGCTTGCGACCCGCTTCCAGCAGGGCGGTCATGTGGGAAGCGCAGCCTTCGGCCATTTCAAGCTGGTAGGCGGTTTTGGAAAGCGGCTCGTCAGCCGCCATTTGCCACAGCGTCATGGCGGGCAGTGGCGCGTCGTTCAACACCAGCTGGTCGGCGCGTCCTTTGGCGTCTACCGGTAAAAACGGCAGGGGGTTATCGCCGCCTTGTTCACGAAATAAAAACGCGCCCGCTTCGTGCTTGTCGGCGTAGTTAAAGCAGTGGTTAACCGCCTTGACCATCGCCGCACTTGAGCGAAAGTTAGTGCCCAGCGTAACGTGGCGGCCATCGGTGTCGTGGCGGGCTTTCAGGTAGGTGAAAATATCTGCGCCACGGAAGGCGTAAATGGCCTGCTTGGGGTCGCCAATCAGCATCACGGCACTGTCGCGGCGCGGTGATGCGACGTTATATACCGCGTTAAAAATGCGGTACTGGATTGGGTCGGTGTCCTGAAATTCGTCAATCAGCGCGACCGGGAACTGGCGCTGGATTTGGGCGGCCAGCGCTTCTTTATTGGGGCCTTGCAGGGCGCGGTCGAGGTGAGTGAGCAGGTCGTTGGGGCCCATTTCAGCGCGGCGCTCCTGCTCGCGTTCCAGGCGCTTGCGGCACCACTGCACGGCGTGAATTAACAGGTCGTTGCGCGGCTCGGGCAGGGCATTAAGCTCGCCGGGCAGTTGGGCGAGCGCTTCCCACACCGCTGGGCAGGGCGGCGTGCCCACTTTCCAGATATCGGCCATGCCCTCAGGCGTCATGCGCCGCCAGGCGGCATCAGTAAGCTGGGGGCGGTCAGCATCACTGGTGCACCAGTCACGCAGCGCGCCCAGCCAGTTGGCGCGGCTTTTGGCGTTAAAGCTTTGGCCCTTAAAGGCTTTTTGCTGGGCGGCTTCTTCCAGCGCGGGCACCACATCGTTCAACCATGCAGCCCAAGGGGCTTTTAACGTGCTGAGTTTGGCGGCCCGGGCGGCCTGGCAGTTCGTCAGCGTTTGCAGAGGTGCCGGGCGTTGTTCGCCCAGCGCGTCGCACTCGGGCAGTAGGCGTTGCAAGCTGGCGTGCAGGTCGTCGGGGGATTGCCAGTAGCTAACAATGCTTTCCAGCGCGTCGCTCTCAAGGGCGTAGTAAAAGCTGCGCCAGTAGTCGCGAACGACGTCCTGCTCTAGCTCGCGCTGGTCGTTCTCCAGGTTCAGCGAGAACAGGCTGCCGCTATCGAAAGCGTGTTCGCGCAGCATGCGGTAGCACCAGCTGTGAATAGTGGAAACGGCGGCTTCGTCCATCCACTCGGCGGCCAGTGCCAAGCGCCGTGCGCAGGCGGGCCAGGCCGAGGGTGGGTACTCACTGCGCAGCTCAAGCAGTAGTTTGTCGCCTGCGTTTTCATCACTGCGAAAAATCTCAGCGGCTTCCACCAGCCGGTTACGAATCCGCTCGCGCAGTTCCTGGGTCGCGGCATTGGTAAACGTGACTACGAGAATTTCCGGCGGCGTGAGCGGGCGGATAAAGGCGTCGTCATCCTCTTTGCTGCGCCCACCCAATACCAGGCGCACGTATAAAAGCGCGATGGTGAAGGTTTTGCCGGTACCGGCGCTGGCTTCGATCAGGCGGCTGCCGTGCAAGGGCAAGCTCAAGGGGTTGAGTGGGGCGGGGTGGCTCATCACTGGTCTCCAGGAGCAGGCGCTAGCAGGCACAAAAACAACACGCCCCGGATGGGGCAAATAGGGGCGGCTGGAGAACTATATCGCGATGACCCTTAGGGAGCAAAAAGCAGCGAGCAAAAGCCACAAGCGAGCGGGTTGGGCTGGGAGCCAGCGCCATCACCTGATAATCTTGTCGGCTAGCCACTTTGCGGGCGACCGGTTTACGCTACCGCGGCTTCTGTTCACGTTGATGATGAGACTTCATGCTGACCTCGCTTCTGGATAACGACTTTTACAAAATCACGATGCAGAACGCCGTGATTAAACGCTTCCCGTATGCCCATGCGCGCTACGCTTTTATTAACCGTGGCGCGCATGCCTTTCCAGAAGGGTTCGGTGCTGCATTACGCCATGAAGTCGATAATATGGCGGCGCTTCGCTTAAACGACGAAGAGAAGCGCTATCTCGAAACGACCTGCCCTTATTTGGACCCCACTTATCTCGATTTTCTGGCCGGGTTTCGTTATGACCCCAGCGAGGTCATTATCGAGCAGCAGGGGGCGGACCTTTCCGTGGTGATTGAAGGCCCGTGGTATCGCACTATCCTTTGGGAAGTGCCGTTGATGGCGCTGATCAGCGAGCTTTGGTATCGGTTGCGTGGTATTACGATTACCCCTGAAGCGGATGCGATGATCGAGCAGAACGCCCAGGAAAAAATCGAGCTTTACCACCGCATGGGGCTCAAAATCGCTGAGTTTGGTACGCGTCGACGTTTCTCCTTTAATGTTCACGACCGTGTGGTGGGCGCGCTTCGCCATCACGGCGGCGAGTCGTTTACCGGTACCAGTAATGTGCTACTGGCGATGCGCCATGATGTGAAGCCGATTGGTACGCACGCCCACGAGTGGTTCATGTTCCACGGTGCCCGGTTTGGTTTCAAAATGGCCAACAGCCTGGCCCTGGAGCATTGGGTGGATGTGTACCGGGGCGACCTGGGCATTGCGTTAACCGATACGTTTACCTCGCAAGCCTTTTTCGACAGCTTTGATAAGAAGTTTGCCAAGCTGTTTGATGGCGTGCGCCACGATAGCGGCGACCCGATCGACTTTGCCTCACAAACCATCGCGCACTATGAGCGCCTGGGCATTGACCCGCTGAGCAAGACGATCATCTTTTCCGATGCGCTCACGCCGGAAAAAATCGAGCGCATTCATGCGTTCTGCAAAGATCGTATCGGCATGGCATTTGGTATTGGCACCAACTTCACCAACGATGTGGGCGAGGAGCCCATGAACATGGTGATCAAGATGGTCGAGGCGCGCCCTGAAGGCCAGGGCTGGCTGCCGGTCATCAAGCTTTCCGATGTGGCCGAAAAGAACACCGGCGACCCCGAAATGATCTCGCTGGCCAATCGAATACTCCTGGTTAACCACCCGCATTAAGCGAAGCGCGTCTTCTTTTACCGAGCAGCGCTACTCTTTCACCGCACGGTAGAGCGGCAGATAAAGAGCATCTGCCAGGGCGGCGAAGCGGAGGGCGGGGTTAGCCCCTTCCTGGTGACCCTCGTTAAACAGCGCTTCAAAGCTGGGCCATTGGCGGGCGAGGTAGGCGCTTTGCGCGACTTCGCCGGTTTGAAAGCGCCCGCCTTCATAGGTGCTTGCCGCTGCGCTAAAGGCGTCGCTGTCGGCGGTGCTGTCCACCGTTCCCTCTTTACTCAGCCAGGCAAATGCTGCTTGCGGAGCAAGGGGCAGCGGCAGGGTCATTCCCGCTTTCCAGCACTGCACAATAGTCGCTAGATGGCCTTGGGCGGTATCCGCTGCTAGCGGTTCAAAGCGCGCATGGCCTGCCTTGGAAAGCAGCTGTGTGGTCATCGGCGACACCGCATTGGCAGCCAGGTGGGCCACCCAAGGGCGGAGTAGATGCTGCCAACGGTACTGCCCTCGACCACGCGCATTACTAATCAAGCTGTTACTCACCAGCAGCAGGCGGCAGCGCTTGCCGCTCTCATCCGTGCGCAGTTCGTTAATCCAGTCGTTGACCGAAAGTTCGTGGGCGTTAAATGCGACCGCTTGAGGGGCTTCCACGGCGACGGGCCACTCTTCGAGCGCTTTCCGATAGGCATCAAACAGCGCCTGCATGGGCTCGGCCAGCGATTCGCTCATGCGCTCGCCAAAAGCGCCTACCGCTAGCACGCCTTGGCCCTTGATGCGCTCAAGCGCGGCAAACATGGCGTCTTCACGCGGCTCGCCGTTGTCTACCGCATGGCGCTGGGCGGCAATCAGTTGGTCCTGCAGTTGCCAGTGTTGTAGGCCGTTAAGCACAAACGGCTCGACGTCTAACTGGGTCAGCACTTCCTGCTCAAAATACACGCCCAGGCGAGTGTTGAAGAACGCCTTGGCCGGTTCACGCAGAAAACTGCCTAGCTGGGCAAGCGTCAGTGGGACATCCTGGTTAAATTCGAGCAGGGCGCTTTGCTGTTTATTTGGGTTTTCCTGTGAGGCGAGCAGCGCGTGCTGTTCGTGGGCATCGCGCCATTCATGTACATAGGTAAAGAGCCGGGCCTGGGAGGCTGAACTGCCGGGCTGGGCAAAATAGCGATGGCTAAACGGTTGTAGCGGGTGCTCGGTGGTCAGCGCTTCAATCAGTGGCTCGTCAGCCTGGTGTTGGCTTACCCAGCCTGCCGCCAAGTGATCGCGCAGTTGGCCGACCAGCACGGAAGGCGGCATGGGGTTGTTGTCGATCTGGCTGCGGCCCACCCAACTGATATAGAGCTGCTGGCGCGCCGACAGCAGCGCCTCCAGAAACAGGTAGCGGTCATCCTCCCGGCGCGAGCGGTCGCCGGGGCGGTAGTCGCTGCCCATCAGGTCAAAATCCAGCGGCGGTTGGGAGCGTGGGTATTCGCCGTCGTTCATGCCCAGCAAACACACCCGCTTGAAGGGAATGGCGCGCATCGGCATTAACGTGGCGAAGTTGACCGCTCCGGCTAAAAAGCGCTGAGAAAGGCTGTGCTCATCAATTTGCGAGAGCCAGTGTTCACGCACCATGGAAAGCGGCAAATCGTCATTCAATTTGGCCTCTTCGGTGCTGTCGAACAGTTGCTGAAGCGCGCCTTCCAGCTTGGTCAGCATCACGCTCTCTGCTGCGTCATCGGTAAGAAAGTAGGTTTCCAGCAGTTCACGTAGCCGAATCACCCAGTTGGCGGCGGTGGTCGGCTGGCAAAAAATCTCCCACGTGGTTTCCAGCTTCTCAAGCAGTGTTGCCAGCGGCCCGGCAAGCGAGGCTTCAAGCCCGCCAATGTCATCAAACGGCTCGATACCCTGCCACGCATCCGCCACGCCCACGGTGTAGCCCAACAGCAAACGGCGCAGGCCAAACGCCCAGGTGTTCTGGCTTAAGCCCTGGGGCAAATCAAGCCGGGTGCGCTGCTGGGCGTTTAAGCCCCAACGGATGCCCGCACCCTCAATCCAGCGGTTTAGTGTGGGCAAATCGCGCTCTTCAATGCCAAAACGGGCGCGCAGGGCGGGCACGTCTAACAGGTCGAGCAGGTCGCTCACCGAGAGGCGCAGCTCCGGCAGGCGCAAGAGCTTTTCCAGCGCAATCATCAGCGGCAGGCGGTGGCGGCTGGCCTGGTCTGAAAGGGTGTAGGGAATATAGCGCGGGTCGTCGCGGCCAAGCGTGCGGTAGCTTGAGCGGTATTGACCAAACACCGCTTCAATATGCGGCGCGTAGCGGTCAATGTCCGGCACCATAACGATGATATCTCGCGGGCGCAGCTCGGGGTCGGCGCTGAACGCAGCCAACAGCTGGTCGTGAAGAATCTCCACTTCGCGCTGGGGGCCGTGGGCGATATGAAACACAATCGAGTCGTCGTGGGTTGCATCAACCGCAGGCCAGGTCGTTTGGGTTTCGGCCACTGGGCGCAGCTCGCGGATATCATCCTGTAGCTGGCTGAGCAGGCAGGCGTGCTCGGGCGTACTGAACGGTTCAAACATATCAATACGCAGCGCTTGTTGCTCAAACAGGGTTTGGTAGTTGCCTGAATCATCGTGCTCATCCAGCAGGCGCAGATAGTCGCGCCCCTGCTTGCCCCAGGCCGCCAATAGCGGTTGGGCATGCAAATGCAGCGCGCTATCTACATCGCCGTCGCCGAGTACGTCCAGCGCTTCGGGCATGCCCGTTTTACGCTGTTGGCGGTAGCGGTTGGCGCGCAATAAATCCTTGTGTTCGATGATGTCCGCCCAGTAAAACTGGCAGGGGTTATGCACGCACAGCACGATTTGGCAGCAGCGTGAAAGTGCCGCCAGGGCTTCCAGCGTTTGCTGAGGCAGCGAGGAAATCCCGAAAATAATCAGCCGACGCGGCAACCCCGGCGGGCAAGCCTGGCCTTCCAGCTGTTCGGCAACCTCTAAAAAGCGGCTATGCACTTGGGCGCGGCTGCTGTTAAGCCCGGCCTCGCCCTGGGAGGCAGCAACATCATCACGCAGGGCACGCCATAGCTCGGGCTGCCAGCGCTGGTGTTCATCCAGCGGGCGCACTTCGCCGCGTGCGGTAATGAGTACGTCCTCGCCCCGTGCCCAGGCATCAAGCCAGTCGGCACGGTACACCTGGTATTGGTCGAATAAGTCCGCCAGGCGCTCGGCCAGTTGATAGTGCTTGCGCTGGTCGCGGTCGGTTTCCAAAAAGCGCGCCAGCGGCGCAAAGGCGGGCTTCTCAGCGAGGCTGGGCAGTAAGCGCAGCAAGCGCCAAACCAGGCGCGATTTATCAAACGGTGAGGTTTCAGGCACCGCCTGGGCATCACCGGTAATATGCGTTAACACCGTGCGGTAGGCCTGCCATAAAAAGCGCGCAGGCAGGGTAACGTTCAGCGCCGCCGCAATGCCCGCGCCGCCCTGTGCCGGGTCTTCCGCCAGTGCCAGCTTTAACCACTGCCCAATGCCGTTGCTCTGCACCAGAATCGTCTCGTTCTCAAGCGGGCCTAACGGATGAAGGCGCATCCACTCAACCGCTAGCCCGCGCAGGTCTTCCAGGCGGTTGGCATGCACCACCATAAAACCCGGCGTAAGAGGCGATGTATTGGCAAGTAGCGTGGATGACGACATGCGGCGATATTTCCTTCAAGGCAGTAGCGATAAGGCACAGTGCTTAAGACTACTATGGTGCCATAAGTTAAACGTCTTTAGTGGGTGCTATCGATAGGAACTTTTGCAGCTTATGGGTTATCATAAGTGATAACTTTAGGGGCTATTTAATGCAATGGCAGATTGATTTCTATCCTGGTGTTGAAAGCGACATCCTTGGTATGCCGCCAAAAATTCAGGCCAGGATGCTTCGGTTATTAGAAATGGTTGAGCAGCATGGGGCGAACTTGGGTCCGCCGCATACGGAGGCGATGGGAGACGGCCTCTTTGAGATAAGGGCAAAAGCCAAAGAGGGTATAGGGCGCTCCTTATTTTGTTACGTACAGGGCCAGCGGATAGTTGTTCTCCATGCCTTTGTTAAAAAGAGCCAAAAAACGCCTCGCCAAGCGTTAGCACTAGCCCGGTCCAGACAGCGTGAGGTACAGCCGTGATGAATTTAAAAGCATTGAAAGAACAGGCGCTCCAGAATTCTGAGGTTAACGCTGAGTACGAGCGGTTGGCGCCTGAATTTGAATTAGCCAACACGCTTATTTCCATGCGTCAGCGTGCAGGCCTTACTCAGGAAGAGCTGGCTCAGCGTTTACATACTCAGAAAAGCAATATCAGTCGGTTAGAACGTGGTGACAGTAATCCTGGCTGGAAAACACTGCAGCGTTATGCTCAAGCGTGTGGGTTTGATCTGTCTGTCCTGCCTCGACCCCATAAAGCAGCTGTTTAGCTTAAATAGATAACCATGTGTTTTTCATCTTCTCTTGCGCGCAAGCCAGGGTATCCCCAAGCTATGCAGATACTTTGAGTAAAGCCAAGAGGACTTCCCCATGACCGATACACCAAACCATACTCGCCGCCATTCCGCCCCGGTGGTCGATGGCGTGGGTAAAGCCGCCAGCCGTGCCATGCTGCGCGCAGTAGGATTTAACGACGCTGATTTTAAAAAGCCCCAGGTGGGCGTGGCCTCTACCTGGAGCATGGTGACGCCGTGCAACAGCCATATTGGTGAGCTTGCCGAGCAGGCCCGCGAGGGTGCCGATGCTGCAGGCGGTAAAGGTGTGGTCTTCAACACCATCACCATTTCCGACGGTATTGCCAATGGCACCGAGGGCATGAAGTACTCGATGGTCTCGCGGGAGGTGATCGCGGATTCCATTGAGACCGTTGCGGGCTGCGAAGGCTTTGATGGCCTAGTGGCAATTGGCGGTTGCGACAAAAACATGCCGGGCTGCGTAATGGGGCTGGCGCGCTTGAATCGCCCCAGCGTGTTTGTATACGGCGGTACGATTATGCCGGGCAAAGGGCATACCGATATCGTCTCGGTGTTCGAGGCCATGGGCGCTCACTCGCGGGGCGATATGGATTTGATTGAACTCAAGCAGATCGAGGAAACCGCGATTCCTGGTCCCGGTTCGTGTGGCGGTATGTACACGGCTAACACCATGGCATCGGCCATTGAAGCGCTGGGCATGAGCCTGCCGGGCAGCTCGGCACAAAACGCCATTTCCCAGGAAAAACGCGACGACTGTAAAGCGGCGGGCGAGGCGGTGCTTGAGCTGCTGGCGCGGGATATCAAACCTTCCGATATCATGACCCGTAAGGCGTTTGAGAACGCGATTACCGTGGTGATTGCGTTAGGCGGCTCTACCAACGCGGTGCTGCATCTTATCGGCATGGCGCGCACTATCGATGTTGAGCTGACGCTTTCCGACTTTACCGAGATCGGTAAACGCGTGCCGGTAGTGGCAGATCTTCGCCCCAGCGGCCACTACATGATGAGCGAGCTTGTGGCGCTTGGCGGTATTCAACCGCTGATGAAAAACCTGCTGGAAGCTGGCCTTCTACACGGCGACTGCCTGACGGTCACCGGGCAAACACTGGCGGAGAACCTAGCAGGCGTTGAAGCCTATCCGGATGACCAGAAAATTATCGCGCCGCTGGATAAGCCGATTAAAACCGAAAGCCATCTGCGGATTCTTTACGGCAACCTAGCGCCGGAAGGGGCGGTCGCTAAAATTTCTGGCAAAGAAGGCACGCGCTTCTCCGGCACGGCACGGGTGTTTGGTTCTGAAGAAGAAGCCCAGGCGCGCATCAATGATGGCACCGTGGTGGCAGGCGATGTCGTGGTTATTCGCTACGAAGGCCCCAAAGGCGGCCCGGGTATGCGCGAAATGCTCACCCCGACGTCGGCCATTATGGGTCGCGGCTTGGGCAACGACGTCGCGTTGATTACCGATGGCCGCTTTTCAGGCGGTAGCCACGGTTTTGTGGTCGGCCACGTCGCACCGGAAGCCTTTGATGGCGGCCCGCTGGCGCTGGTGGAAAATGGCGATCTCATCACCATCGATGCCGAAGCGGACACTATCGAAGTGCAGCTAAGCGATGAAGAATTGGCAACCCGCCGTGCCGCGTGGCAACAGCCCGCACCGCGCTATACCCGCGGTGTATTGGCCAAATATGCGCGGCTGGTAAGCTCAGCAAGCACCGGCGCCGTTACCGACCAAAGCGAGTAAGTGACGCTGGCGGCCCGGCCATTCGCGCCGGGCCGTCGTTACGGAACACGCCTGTATGCGGTTTGGTGGCGTGCGACAATACGTTTACCGAATTTTGTAGCGCGTGGTAAGCGCCAGCGCACCCGCGGATGCAGCGCGAAGCGGTGCCTGGGTTAAGGATAGGTGGCACATCCGGGGCGGCTGGCGCCGCCATTCGCGGGTGCCTTGCCGTTCGTTCCTCACGGCGCGTTACCGCGCGCTACGCCTTGTGCGGCCATTTGGGGTGGTTCTCGTAGCGCGTGGTAAGCGCAGCGCACCCGCGGATGCAGCGCGAAGCGGTGCCGGGGTTAGGTGGCCCGGCCCGGGCGGCTGGTGTCGCCTTTCGCGGGTGCCTTATTTGCTCGTTCCTCGCAAAACGTTACGCCGCGCTACGAGATATGCCGGTATTCAATTTGGTGGCGTGCGACGATACGTTTACCGAATTTTGTAGCGCGTGGTAAGCGCCAGCGCACCCGCGGATGCAGCGCGAAGCGGTGCCGGGGTTAGGTAATACGGCCCGGGCGGCTTGTCATCACTGCGTAAAATGCAGCGGGTAGCCTAGGCACTTTCTATTACGCAAAAGAGCCTTCCGCTATGGCTGAAGAGAACAATTTACGCACGCGCGTCAGCGAAGTCTTTAGGGTTTTTCTATGGCTTGGCTTGACCTCCTTTGGTGGGCCGGTGGCGCATCTGGGCTATTTTCGGGCTGAGTTTGTGGAGCGCCGCCGTTGGCTTTCGGAGGCTGCCTACGCGGACCTGGTCGCGCTTTGCCAGTTTTTGCCAGGGCCCGCCAGCAGCCAGGTGGGTTTTGCGCTTGGGCTAATGCGCGCGGGCCCCTGGGGAGCCGCGATGGCGTGGCTGGCCTTTACGCTGCCTTCTGCCATTGTGCTGGTACTGTTTGCGTTCGGGGCGACGGTGCTGGATGGCCCGATTGTCAGCCGTATTATTCATGGCTTGAAGATAGTGGCTGTGGCCATTGTGGCCCATGCGGTATGGGGGATGGCGCGTAACCTGTGCCCGGATAAAACCCGCACGGGCATTGCGCTATTGGCCGTATTCACGGTGTTGTTGGTCAGCGGGCCGCTAGGGCAGGTGGGCGCCATTGTGTTCGGTGGCTTGGCGGGGTTCCTGCTATGCCGCGAAGCCGTGACGGCCACGCCAAGCGAAACACTCCACTTTGCTGTGTCGCGCTCAGTTGGTGTTATCGCACTGGGGCTGTTCGCTGGGCTACTGATTGGGTTGCCGTTGCTTGCGGGAAGCGCCGTTTGGCTTGATATTGCCGATGCCTTTTATCGTTCAGGCGCGCTGGTATTTGGCGGTGGGCATGTGGTGCTACCGCTATTACAAGCGGAAGTGGTGGAGTCAGGCTGGATAACGCCGGATGCGTTTTTAACCGGTTACGGAGCGGCACAGGCCGTGCCGGGGCCGCTGTTTACTTTTGCCGCGTACCTTGGGGCGTTACTGCCCGGCATTAATGGCCTTGTTGGGGCGCTAGTGGCCTTGCTGGCCATCTTCATACCAGGGTTTTTACTGCTGGTGGGCGTGCTGCCCTTCTGGAATCGCTTTCGCCAATGGGGCAGTGCTCAGGCATTGATGCGCGGTGCCAATGCCGCAGTGGTAGGGATTCTGGGTGCCGCGCTTTATCAGCCGGTGTGGACCAGCGCGATTATCGGACCGTATGAATTTGCCTTGGCGCTTAGCGGCTTTTTACTGCTTTCCGTGTGGAAGCTGCCTGCCTGGGCGGTTGTGATTGTGATTGCGCTGGGCGGTCTTTTGATACCGGTTCAGTAGATAAATAGTCCGGGTAACGGCTTGGCTTTGCGATTAATCAAAAGCAGCGCACGGCCTTTCCTCTTGGGGCCTTTGTCTTCTACGCTGATGAAATGGTCGCTAGTGAGCTGAGTGGCTCGCTTGACTGTTCATACTGACAAGGAGGCCAGCATGTCGCGACAAGCCCGTATTGATCCTGTTTATGATGTTAACGATCTTAAGGAAACCATTACCGGCTGGTTGGTGGTTGATGTTACAGACCCTGCAAACGAAGTGGTCGTGTCTGAGCACACGTCTAACAAAGAGGCGATTCAAGCAGCGGAGGCGTTAGAGCAGCGCGAAGACTAGGGCTTGATACCTTTCACCTGTACTAGGCGCTTGTACAAGCACTTACTTGAATCAAAACCTTACAAAAACGCCTCGCTTAAGCGAGGCGTTCGTGGTTTAAAGGGCTAATGGCTGCTCCTATGGCGCCTCCAGCTCTAACGTGCGGCGCAGAACATTGAGCTCGTCAATGTTCAGGTGCTCAAGCCTGCCGGCGAGCAAGTCGCTAATCTTCTGTACTGGAAGCCCTGCCTGGCGGGCAATTTCCCGGCTTCCTAGATCTGATACTGCAATTAAACGCGTGATAATGCGCATTAGGCGCGTGCGTTTTTCTAATTCCCTGACATCGAGGTCAGGGCTGCTTCGCGGAGGATCCAGCGTTTCTGCGTGAGCAGTTGAGTATGCCGTACTCATGAGACTCCATCAGTCTGAAATGACAAGGACACAATGCCGCCAACGCAGGCGCATTTCAATATTTAATTTGATGAAAATTTCGCGACACTTGCGAACACCCGCTTGCGGCTTGGCTCTGGTAAACTATGTGCCTTATTTTAGCGTGCACGGCTGCTTCTGGCGTGCGGTACTTTATCGTTTTTTTATATGGCCACTGGCCGGGGAGAAATGGCATGTCGTCGAATAGCGCACCCAAAGTGGGCGTCATTATGGGGTCCAAATCGGATTGGCCGGTGATGGAGCATGCGGTGACGATGCTGGAGCGCTTAGGCGTTGCCTATGAAACGCGTGTGGTCTCTGCCCACCGAACGCCTGACCTGTTGTTCGACTATGCGAAAAGTGCCGCTGAGCGCGGTTTACAGGTAATTGTGGCCGGTGCAGGCGGTGCCGCCCACCTGCCCGGTATGGTGGCCTCACAAACGCCGCTGCCGGTGCTGGGTGTGCCGGTTGAATCCAAAGCGCTTAAAGGCCTTGATTCACTGCTCTCGATTGCGCAGATGCCCGGTGGTATCGCCGTTGGTACGCTGGCGATTGGTAAGGCCGGTGCGACCAATGCGGGCCTGCTGGCCGCGCAGATTGTGGGCCTTCAGGACAGCGCCGTGCGTAACGCGGTTGAGGCCTTCCGTGCAGAGCAGACTCAACTGGTACTGGATAACCCGGACCCGCGCCCCGCGCCGGATGCTGAGTAAAAGGAGCCCCCATGAACTCTGGTACGACAAACATCGGCGTTTTAGGCGCAGGCCAACTGGGTCGCATGCTGGCGCTGGCGGGCTACCCGCTAGGCAATCGGTTTACGTTCCTGGATACCACAGGTAACCCAAGTGCGGGCATCGGCGAGGTCATTGTCGACCCGGATAATCAGCACTTGGCTGAGTTTCTCGCCAAGGTGGATGTCGTGACTTACGAGTTCGAGCATCTACCGGTGACGCTTGTGCAGGAGATCGAAAAGCACAAGCCGGTGTATCCAGGTAGCCGAGCGATCGAGGTCTGCCAAAACCGGGTTGAAGAGAAAACCCTGTTTGATCGCTTGAACATCCCGACGCCTGCTTACCGTGTGGTCGAGAGCGCAGAGCAACTGGAAGCGGCCGCCCGCGAGCTTGGCTGCCCGGTGGTGGCAAAGTCCGTCACGGAAGGTTACGACGGCAAAGGTCAGGCGGTTTTAAAAGCGCCAGAAGAGGCGGCTAACGCTTGGCAGAGCATTGGCCATACGCAGCTGATCGTTGAAGCGTTTGTGGATTTTGTTCGCGAAGTTTCGATGATTGCTGTACGCGGTCGCGATGGCGAGGTAGTTTTCTACCCCATGGCAGAGAACCAGCATGTGGGCGGTATTCTGCGTTACTCGGTGGCGCCGCTGCCCGACCTGGACGCTCAGGTGCAGCAAACGGCTGATACGTATATTCGTGCGCTGCTGGATGAGCTGGATTACGTGGGCGTGCTGGCGCTTGAACTGTTCCAAACCCGCGATGGCAGCCTGCTGGCTAACGAGATGGCGCCACGCGTGCATAACTCCGGCCATTGGACGATGGATGGAGCGGTTACCAGCCAGTTCGAGAACCATCTACGCGCGGTTCAAGGATTACCACTGGGCAGCACAGCGGCCATTGCGCCCACCTGTATGGTCAATGTGATTGGCCAGGAGGGCGACAACGTGGCCATGCTCAAGCTTGCCAATACCCATGTGCACCGTTATGACAAAGCCGAGCGGGCAGGGCGCAAGCTGGCCCACGTTAATGTGGTGGCGGCAACCCACGCTGAACTGCTGGAAAAGGTGCGCGCCTGCCAGGCACTGATACCCGATGCCCCGGCGGTTGAGTGGAGTTTTGAGTGCTCATTATAGATAAGCGTTAATAAGTTACTGAAAAGGCGCCCCACGATGTGAGGCGCCTTTTTTTATTCCGGTATTAAGCTCTTTTTTAAGACCGTTTTAAGCTCTGTTTAAAGTCCAGCGAATCAGTATGAACGTTTACCAACCCAGCACAATACGCCCGCTCAGCAATAGCCACAGCGCGATTAACGCAAAGTGCCCAGGGTACCAGGCTAACCAAAGCCTGCGAGGCATGGCAAACGTTACCACAGGCACGCGTTGAGCCAGGCCAGCAGCCAGTATCAGCACCACGACACAGGTGCCCACGGTAAACGATTTTGCCATATCCGAGGCGTTCATTTGCCCGGCAACCCAGAGTACGGGAAAGGCGGCTAAGCCTGCCCAAAGTCGCGCCTGAAAATGGGTGCCCGCTTGGCTAAGTGAATGCATGGCAAACATGAATAGTGGTATCAACAGCAAGCCGTTGTGGCCGTACTCCACCCAGAAACCGAGCAGGTACCACACCGTGACGCCCACTGCTGTGCCCAGCAGCAGCCAGCCAAACCCCAGCGTTTGCTGTTGGTAGTGCTGCCAGCCTTGGCGCGCCAGTGTGCCCAAGGCCAGGCCACTGGCCAGCGTAAAGCAGACGTTAAAAATCAACGCATCCGATGCGCGTGGCATCATCATATAGGGGAGTTGCGCTACCAGCCCGATAACCAGAATACGCCGTGAATAGCGCATTGGGTTACGGGTATTAAACAGCCCGTGCCAGGCGACCATGGCGGCAAACAGTGGAAAGGCAATCCGGCCAATAGAGGAGCCTGCCCAGCTAAAATCCCCAGGCAGTACATAGCGGGTAAGGTGGTCTACCGTCATGGTAATGAGCGCGAGCCACTGGCCCCAGCCTGTCCAGTAGGAAGACGGGCGTCGGTCGATGTCTGGTGTGGCGCTAAGGGTTACTGCCATAAAACCTCCCTGTTTTTATGACTAAATTACGGTGATAGCGAAATGACGTTTCATCGCTATATGGGTTATATCGGCTATATGAACCATATCGGCTATATGCACATGGAGAATGATACAGAGACTCTTTCACGCTGACCTGGTTCATTCCAAGGGGCAGCGTGCTTGTTAATGGGGCTGTGTACCTGGTTTTTAAGCCGCTGATGAAAGGAGAAAAAAGGCCAAGGCGTAAATAAATCACCCCGGCAAAGGCCGGGGTGATGGGGCAGTCACTACGCTATGTGATTACTCTTCGCCAAAATAGCGAGCGTGAATCTCATCGTAGGTGCCGTTTTCTTGAAGTGTTGCGAGGGCTTCGTTGAATTTTTCGGCAAGCGCTTCATCACGCTGGCGGAAGGCGATACCAAAGCCGTCACCAAAGTACTCTTTAGGCTCAGTGATTTTTTCGCCCACAATGGTGTAGTCAGCGTCTTCGTTTTCAACCAGCGTTGACTGGCCGATCGGGAAGTCGAGGAAGACGATATCCAGACGCTGCGCGTCCATATCCAGCACCATATCATCGGCGGTGGAGTAGCGGCTGATATCGGCCACGCTGCCGTAGTTATCGGTGACGTAGTTGTCCTGAAGTGTGCCGCGTTGAACGCCGATGGTCAGGCCTTCAAGGGTTTCTTCATTGGCTTCGTCGATATCCAGGTCGCTTGCGGCAAACCAGGCAGACGGCATGGTGATGTAGGGGTCAGAGAACAGCACCTGCTGGCGACGTTCATCGTTGATGGTCATGGAGGACATGACAGCATCGTAGTTGCGTGACAGAAGGCCCGGAATAATGCCGTCCCACTCCTGCTCGATCCACTCGCAGGTCACGCCGATCTCTTCACACATGGCGTTGCCCAGCTCGATATCAAAACCGGTCAGGTCGCCTTCAGGGGTGCGGAATTCCATCGGGACATAAGGTACATCAACACCAATACGCACCTCATCATAATCACGTGCCTGGGCGGAAGAGGCCGCAGCAACAGCCAAACCAATTAAAGAAACTGATAGCAACTTTTTCATTATTTAACTCCGTTGTAAAACAGGTTCACCCGAGGTGATCCTCTTTAACGTAACCCAGGTTGAGGCCGGCGGAAAGAGGAAAACGCCTTGTGAACCAACGTTTGTTTGACGTTCGCTCGTCATCGAACCGTTTACGGGGTTTGTGGCTTTAAGTGCGCAAGTAATTTCTTCTCTAAAAAGCGGAAGAAAAACAGAATGGCAAACGTTAAGCACAGGTAAATAGCCGCGACAAACAGGAAGGGCTCAAACGGCGTATAGAACCGTGAATAGACATAGCGGGCAGCTCCGGTCAGATCCATTAAGGTGACCACGCTGGCTATCGCGCTAGCATGAAGCATGAAAATCACTTCATTGCCGTAGGCGGGTAGAGCGCGACGAAATGCGCTGGGGATAATGATCCGGCGCATCATCAGGCTTTGGGACATGCCGTAAGCGCGGGCCGCTTCAATTTCACCTTTGGACGTTGCCTTGATCGCTCCTCGGAAAATCTCTGTGGTATAAGCGGCCGTGTTAAGAGTGAAAGCGATCAGTGCGGGGTAGAAGGCCTCACGGAAGATCGGCCACAAAAAGCTTTCCTGGATGCCGTCAAAAAACACCACGCCATAGTAAATAATATACAGCTGGACCAGCAGCGGCGTGCCACGAAACACGTAGGTATAGGCATACACGGGCAGGCTGATCCATTTACGCCGTGAGCTGCGCATAATGGCAAGCGGCACCGCTAGCACCAGCCCGATTACCAGCGACAGAAACACCAGCTGTGTGGTGGTGACAAGCCCTGTCCAGTAGTAGCCCATTGTAGTGGGGGTGAAAATCAGATTGCCGGACAAAAGGTCATTAAACCATGTGGAAATATCTAGCATGTCACTGCTCCCCAAAGCCGATGTCGTAGCGCTTTTGTAGCCGGGCAAAAATCCACTCGGAGACGCTGGCAATCAACAGATAGGCAACGGCTACAGGGATTAAAAACACAAACGGCTCATGAGTCGCTCGGGAGGCTTCAGCGGCCACGCGAACCATATCGGTCAGGCCGATTACCGAGACGAGCGCGGTGGTTTTCAGCAGCACCATCCAGTTATTGGAGAGCCCGGGCAGCGCATGGCGCATCATTTGCGGGAAACGAATGCGGCGAAAGACCAGTGTGCTGCTCATCCCGTAGGCTTTGCCTGCCTCAATTTGGCCGTTATCGACGGCCATAAAGGCGCCCCGGAAGGTCTCGCCCATATAGGCACCAAAAATAAACCCAATGGTCAGTACGCCCGCGGCAAAGGCATTGAAATTAATGTAAATATCAATGTCGTAGCTGTAGTAAAGAATATCACTAATCGCGTTAACACCGATTTGGCCGCCGTAAAACAGCAGCATCATCAAGACAAGGTCTGGCACGCCGCGAATCAGCGTCGTGTAAACGGTTGCCGTGCCGTGCAATAGCCAGTGGCGTGACATCTTGGCTGTGGCGGTGAGAAGGCCTAGCGCGATGGCTAACAGTAGCGATAAAACCGCTAGTTGAACGGTGACCCCGGCACCTTCGATCAAACGGGGGCCGTACCCTTGCAAATCCAGCATGGTCGCCTCGCAGATCAGTAGTTAGGAGTAAGAAACTGTTTTAGTCGGGACGATTGGGGGTTGCCTAATACATCATCTGGCGCCCCGGCTTCCTCTACCAAGCCCTGATGAAGATAGATCACCTTGCTTGAGACATCGCGAGCAAAGCTCATCTCATGGGTAACCACCACCATGGTACGCCCTTCATTGGCCAGATCGCGCATGACTTTCAGCACGTCGCCAACAAGCTCCGGGTCCAGCGCCGAGGTCGGCTCATCAAACAGCATAACCTCTGGGTTCATGGCCAGTGCCCGAGCAATCGCGCCGCGCTGCTGCTGGCCACCTGACATTTGCGCTGGGTAGGCGTTGGCGCGGGCGGTTAGCCCCACACGCTCAAGCAGCGCATGGGCTTGTTCAATCGCTTCTTTTTTAGGAAGGCCGAGCACATGGATAGGCGCTTCAATTATATTTTCAAGCAGCGTCATGTGTGCCCAGAGATTGAAATTCTGAAACACCATGGAAAGCTTGGCACGCATTTGGACAACCTGTTTCCAATCGGCTGGCTCGCGTCCGTGCCGGTTCACCTTAAAGCGTATCGGGTCGCCGTGAAGGATAATCTCGCCCTCATCCGGCTGCTCTAACAGGTTCATACAGCGCAGAAAGGTACTTTTACCCGACCCTGAAGCGCCAATTAGCGTGATGACATCACCTTTTTGGGCTTCGAGTGAAAGGCCTTTCAGAACTTCCGTATCGCCGAAGCGCTTTTTAATATTACGCACTTCCAGGGGAGTAGCGGCCATAAACATAGGCTCCAGTACAAAGTTGCCGCGGTAGCAACGTGTTGAGTTAACGTAGGCTAAATGCGGCTGGCGCGAAAAAAGTGGCGATTCTATCAGGCTCAGCGAAAAATGCGTGCTTTCCTTATACGATAAATGTAGGAAGGCGGCCGTAAGTGATACGCGTGTGCCTCGATATTATCTCCATGTTGTTGTTATTAAATAACTATTAAGCTTATTTTGCGGTTTGACTTGGAGGGTGAATCGGGGCCACCAAAAGCGCCGCCCGCGCCCCCAACGCCACGTTGGCATTAGGAAATACGACATGTAGCGGCGTCTCGCCCACCACGAAATCGCCTGCCACGCTATCCCGGGCCAAACGCGTGCCGGGCTCAAAACGGCTGAAGTTGGGCATGTCTGCATCAACGTAGAGCGTAAAGTCCTCCGCTTGGCGCTTAAGTTCATGCTCTACCTGAAAGAATACCATGCTCGCTGGGTCTTGCTGAGCAGGCGTTTCGCCTTTGCTGAGTGACGTAAGCAGCGCGCCCATTGGGATTAGCGATGCCCTGTCATTTTGCCCGAAAGGGGCGACGCGGCCTAGCTCAAAAGTGAACGCTTGAGCGCCGTGGTAGTGCTTGCTGTAGTGCGAGAAGGTCCAGCTTGTCTGGTGTTGATGAAGCACGGCCTGCATGCCCGCAGCCGCAAGCCACTGCCACTGCTCCGGCAGGGTCGCAGTGTTAGCAAATGGCTCGACAACAAAAATCGGGTAGAGGCTTTCACGAATGGCGGTGTGCAAGTCATAGTGCAACCTGGGCCGCGCGGCATGAGTTGCATAAAATCGGTCTACCGCAGCCATTAATTCACGTGCGCGTTCTGGCTCCTCACCACTGTCCGTTAAGTCATGCTTGAAGAGGCGGTTAAGGTTGGTTGCTATAAACCGTTGCTGAGCGCGTAGCGCGGGGATATTACCAAGGATGACCAGTACGGGAGCACCCAGTGGGGCGGTGCCTGCTTCCAGGGCGCTTAGCCACTCACCGAGCAATTCAACCGGGGCCGTTTCGTTGCCATGAATCGCCGCTGAAAAAACGCAGGCATAGGCCTCTGGCTGTGGCGTATGGGGGATAAGCTCCATAATGCCGGGGGCATGAAACCGATAAGTACCGCTTGGGAATTGGCCGCTACGCTGTACGGGAAGGTGCCCATCAAGGGTCCAGTCAAGCCAGTGATTCAGCATTATCGGCCTCTTGTTATTGGTTGGAAATCCACACGCTATCTTTAACATGCTCAAAAACGGGAGCAAGCATTAGCGTCGTGGTTATGAAAATGGCGGGCGCTCGAGTGTAAGACGGTACCTAAAATGCTCACGGTGAGTGGGCGTTTTAATAGGAAGGGCGCTTTGCCACGCACTTTTGGGATTCAATGCGAGAAACCAGCCGCTGCTTTGTATCTGCGTAAGGTGAAAATCGAAGAGTGCAGGGGGAAAACATTCGCTTTTCGCTGCTGCAGGCTAGGCTATGTTGTAGTCATTCCCTAATCGGAATGCCATTAACGTAGCTAAAACGCAGTCCAAAGGAGTAAGCAATGACAAAGGTATTGGTACTTTACTATTCCATGTATGGGCATGTTGATACCTTGGCCAAGGCCGTTGCAGAAGGGGCAAGGAAAGTTGAAGGCGTAGAGGTAACCGTTAAGCGAGTACCTGAAACCATGCCCGCAGATGCCTTCAAAAATGCCGGCGGTAAGCAGGATTACGATACGCCCGAAGCGACCCCCCAGGAACTGGCCGATTACGATGCGATTATTGTTGGTACCCCAACCCGCTTTGGCAATATGACCGGCCAAATGCGCACCTTTTTTGACCAAACCGGCGGCTTATGGGCTAACGGCACCTTGCGTGGCAAAGTGGCGAGTGTGTTTACCTCAACAGGTACCGGCGGTGGCGATGAGATGACGATTACCTCCACCTGGACGACGCTTGCCCACCACGGCATGGTGATTGTGCCCGTCGGTTATGGTATTGAAGAGCAGTTTGATATTTCCGAAGTCAGCGGTGGTAATCCTTACGGAGCGGCGACTTTGGCAGGTAGTGACGGCTCCCGCCAGCCAAGCGAGCGTGAACTGAAGCTTGCGCGCTTTCAGGGCGAGCACGTTGCGAAAATCGCTGCGAAGTTAGCGGAGTAACCAACCGCCAATAAAAAGCCACCCCGTCGATAATTATCTGCGGGGTGGCTTTCCTATGGCGAAGGGATTACTGGCTTAAACGTTTGGCAATCGCGCGGCCCAGGCTTTCTGTGGTGCCTTGGCCGCCAACATCACGGGTGACCACTTGGCTGTCACCTTCGCGAAGCACGTCTTCAATGGCTGTCACCATCGCATCAGCGGCTTCTTTATAGCCCAAGTGCTCAAGCATCATGGCGCCAGACCAAATTTGCCCAATTGGGTTGGCGATACCTTTGCCTGCAATATCCGGTGCGCTGCCGTGTACCGGCTCAAACAGGCTAGGGAATTTGCCTTCAGGGTTAATGTTGGCCGAAGGGGCAATGCCGATAGTGCCGGTACACGCTGGCCCCAGGTCGGAAAGAATATCGCCAAACAGGTTGCTGCCGACGACCACGTCAAACCAGTCCGGGTGCAGTACAAAGTTGGCGGTCAGAATATCAATATGGAATTTATCAACATCAATCTCCGGATACTGCTTGGCCATTTCCAGCACGCGCTCGTCCCAGTAGGGCATGGTGATAGAGATACCGTTGGATTTGGTGGCCGAGGTGAGCTTTTTACGCGGGCGGGTTTGTGCCAGATCAAACGCGTACTTAAGCACGCGGTCAACACCTGTACGCGACATCACGGTTTCCTGGATGACAATTTCGCGCTCGGTGCCTTCAAACATCTTGCCGCCGATGCTTGAGTATTCGCCCTCGGTGTTTTCGCGCACCACGTAAAAGTCGATATCGCCCGGTTCACGCCCAGCAAGCGGGCTTTTAATACCGGGCATTAACTTGCAAGGGCGCAGGTTGATGTACTGGTCGAACTGGCGGCGAAACTGCAGCAGCGAGCCCCAAAGGGAAATATGGTCGGGCACTTTGTCGGGCCAGCCGACCGCGCCGTAAAACAGCGCATCGAACCCTTTTAGCTGTTCAAACCAGTCGTCCGGCATCATTTGGCCGTGCTCCAGGTAGTAGTCGCAGCTGCCAAATTCAAAGGTCGTGAACTCAAGGTCGATATTAAAGCGCTTGGCTGCGGCTTCAAGGGCGCGAATACCTTCGGGCATGACTTCGGTACCAATGCCGTCGCCAGCGATCACTGCAATACGGTGGGCCATTTGGATTCCTTGTTATTAAAAAAGATGAGCGATGAACGCAGTGTAGCCGCTATCTGAGTGATAATAATCAGGCTACTATTCAAGCTATTGTTGCCTGAAAGTGGAGAATCCATGTCGGCGCTAGACGATCTTGCATTTTTTCAGCAGTTAGCACGTGCAGGAAGTTTGACAGGAACGGCGCGTGAACTGGGGCTTTCGCTGTCGGCGGTGAGCAAGCGCTTAAAGCAGCTAGAGGCGCGGTTGGGCGTGGAGCTTGCCGCACGCACTACTCGGCGGCTGACACTCACGGCAGAAGGCGAACGTTATCTCTCCCGCGGGGCGCTGATTCTGGATGAGTTGGGGGAGCTTGAGAACTCTCTCAACGACACACATAAGCATGGGCTTAGCGGACGGCTGCGGGTTAATGCCACCTTTGGTTTTGGTCGGCAGCACATTGCGCCGCTGCTCTCCACCTTTTGTGCAACGCACCCAGCGGTTGAGGGATGGCTGGAGCTCACCAATTTTCCACTTAACCTGAGCGATCACGGCTTTGATGTCGGTATACGGATTGGCGAGCCGCCGGATTCACGTTTGATTGCTCGGCCAATTTTGCCTAATCGCCGAGTGCTGTGTGCAGCGCCTGGTTATATCGCCCGTATGGCACCGCTGAACGCGCCTGGTGACCTTGTGCGCCAAGCGTGCCTGGTGATTCGTGAAAACGATACGGATTTTCCCCTTTGGCGTTTTGAGCGCTGTAATGACCCAGGGTGTGTTCAGTCAGTGAAGGTGAGTGGGCGGCTGGCCAGTAACGATGGAGAAGTCATAACTCGGTTGGCCCTGGACGGACACGGGATAATGATGCGCTCCTGGTGGGATGTAAACGAGCACTTGGCCAGCGGGGCGCTGGTGCCGCTGCTGCCTGAGTGGCAGGGCGTGCGGGCCGACTTTTATGCGGTATTTGAGCAGCGCCGCCATGTGCCCACGCGGTTAGGCGCTTTTATTGATCATGTGCAGCGTGACATAAGCGGGCGAGTACCGCCGCTGCCAGGCCTCGGCCTCGATGAACGACGGTGACCAGCTCATCACGCACTGACATGTTTGGTCAGAAACCAGTGGATAAAATAAGTATCTTGTTAGGGACTCAGTTCTGAGTATGTGGCAAGGCCTTTAGCGAGGCGAGCACCGCGACCGGGGAGGGCCGCGGCGCATCCTTGCTACGTTAAATGGTTGCGATGCGTTGGCATAAGATGCGCACTTATAACGTCAACTGCGCTTTAATAATTGGCCAAGCGGGTTCGCCGTCGGTGTTCGTTACCTCGGTAAGCATGGCTTCTACCCGCTCGGGATGATTGCTGATCCACTCCTGGGCTACCTCGGAAAGCGCACGCTCGTCTTGGCCAAACGCCTGGATCATCCAGCTTTGTTCGTCAGCGGTGAAGCTGAACTGCTCAAAAAACGTAGTGATATTGGGGTTGGCTTCAGCATAGTCGGCGCGCAGCACGGTAAGTACATCACTTTCACCGTTGTTTTCACCGAACAGATTGTCTGGATCCTCCAGGTAACGCATGGGTAGCTCAAGGTTCATCCAGTGAGGAGTCCAGCCGACCCAGACCACCGCTTGTTCACGCTCGATAGCATCGCGAGCGGCGGACAGCATGGCGATTTCGCTGGTATCAACCAGGCGCCAGTCACCCAGCTCCCAAGCGTCATTATCAATGGCGTCATGGAGAATTTCGCTGGCGGCCGAGCCGGCGCCAAAGCTGAGAATCTGACCGTTAAACAGGTCGCGGTTTTCGGCAAGGTCAGCAAAACTTTGAATGCCGCTCTCGTAAATATAGCTAGGCACCGCCAGCGTCATTTGCGCGCCGTCAACGTTGTTCGCCACATCAATCAGCACGCCTGACTCTTTGCGTGGGGTGAACATGTCACGCTGAGCAGGCAGCCAGGCGCCCAGAAATACATCGATATCACCGCTCTCCATACCCTGATAGATCACCTGCAGGCCAATTTCTTGCGCGCGGGTTTCATAACCCAGCGGGTTTAACAGCTGTTCGGCTATTTCCGTCTTTACGGTGATGCCAGGCCAAGCGGGAACACCAAAATCAAGTGTTTGATCATCGCCGTGCGTGGTGGACGCAAAGGCAGCGGATAAGAGTGCTGTGGCTACCAACGGCATGCTGGGTGAGAGGCGTAGGCGGGTTTTCATTGAGATCTCCTTGCTGAGTTTTTATATCGCGCGGGGCGGTTTATGAGTGGCGTGCCAACACACGCAGGCGAGAGGCGAGCATGTCGCGGTCCAAATACGTGCCCTGGAGGTGACGAGCGCCGCTATCAAGGGTAATGACGGGGCACGAACGCTAGGCTCTGTCTGAAAAGTGTCTGCGCTCGACAATACGGCGTTAAAAATTGGCTCAAAATACTCATTTACACATGTAAACTCCGTTTTTTCGCCAATTTTTGCCTTGTCTTGTCTTCGCTCGTCGACTGTTCAGACAGACCCTAATATCGGTTGCTTCGTCCTGAAAGCGAAAATCGACCGGGGGCTCACCCGGATAGGATGCGCACTCGTCATGGCTCAAACAAATGATTAATATGGCCTCTAAGACCTTATTTTACTTATAGGTGAATTTATCATGAGTCAATTACCGCCACTGTTATGGCTACAGGCATTTGAGTCGGCGGCGCGAACGCTCAGCTTTACCGCGGCTGGAAATGAGTTGGCTGTTACCCAAGCGGCCATTAGTCAGCGAGTTCGGTTGTTGGAGGAGCGGTTGGGGCAAAAGCTCTTTGTGCGCCATGCGCGAAGCTTAACGCTTACGCCTGTAGGGCAAGCCTGGCTGCCCAGTATCAATGATGCTTTTTCGCGGATCAGCGAAGGAACGGCTGAGGTGTTTGGCGCTACCAGCGGGCAGCCTGTGACATTAAGAGCCACGCCGATTCTCCAGCAATCCTGGCTGGCGCCGCGTTTGGCTGCTCTTTACCAGCACTGTCCACACATCACCATTCGCCTGGTCAGCGCTATCTGGCCAGATGACTATGGGGTAGAGGGCGCGGATATCGAAATCCGTTATGGGCGGGGTGAATGGAGTGGCGTTGAAATGCACTCGCTAGGTGATGAACAATTGCTGCCAGTGTGTTCGCCAGCGCTTGCTGCAACGCTAACAACGCCTGCCGATTTAAGAGGGCACACGTTGCTTCATGCGGTAGGTTTTGGTGTCGGCTGGTCAGGCTGGCTACAGGCGGCGGGCGTGGGTCACTTGGAAACGCAATGTCGTTCTATGACATGCGATAACCAGGTGATGACGTTAGCGTTAGCTAGCCAAGGCGCAGGGGTAGCGCTTATTCATCACCGTTTGTTGGAGCAGCGCAATGACCTGGTGACGCCGTTTCCGGCTATTAGTGTGCCAAGCGATGAGCAGTTCTGGCTGGTACGTCCCAGCCGTCGGCAGGTAGATGACGAAGCAGCCTTAGTCTGGGCGTGGTTAGCGAAAGATATTGGAGCTGCT
>NZ_JBQSYY010000012.1:0-106114 GCF_052379785.1 Halomonas sp. 72
TGCCCGCTACACAACCTACTACTGTCTTACAGAGAGCCCCTCCCAATAAGACTTGACCACCGCCACCAACAACGGTAGCGGTACGTGTCAACACATCCATACCCTCGTCTCGGATGAAGCGAGGTATCATTTTAGAATGAAACTTGATGGCTTCCCAAGCATTTAACCCTAGCGGATCCACCATCCCTGTTGGATTCGCCACATATCCATACAAATTAATCCCACCCAACAACCCAGTCGGATCTTGGCTAATAAACCGCCCCTGTTGCGGGTCGTAATACCGGTGGCGGTTGTAGTAGAGCCCGCTCTCTTCATCGTGCCACTTTCCTTGGAAGCGAATCGGCTGGTTGGTATTGCCGCGCTGATGTTTCACCGCCGCCCAGTCGTCAGGCTGAGCCTGCCATTAAGTTTTACTGTTAGCATGACTGAGACAAGCATGGTTTTAGTAAGCTACTAGCTTATTAGGAACTCGCTAGACGAATTGTTGCACTGTGAAAATTATTTAATAGTAACGATTCATACGAATGAAACAGCATTCCAACTAGTCTTGAATATAATTTAATATCTTCTTCTATTGTAAATCCAAAAACCAATAATAGGTAAAGCAACTGACAATAGAGATAAAAAAACTGAGGCAGTAGTCTTTTCGAAAACAAGCTCATTATGTACCGCATCAGCATTCAAAGCGGCTGTTATGGTTATAACTATGAATATAAAAGCAATCTTTTTCCTTTTAATCCTTTTAATCCTTTTGCCATTTGCAAGTAAAAACTTTATCAGCAAAGCTGTAAATACGAAAAAAAACAATGAATAGTATAAACCCATAATTTAATCCTCTTGAAGTAAATTGAGTTGTTTGTTTGCAGCATCACGTAAGCCAATACTCGATGGGACCGTTTCAAGCAATAACGAGTTTCGAGTTGCATTTTGATATGCTGGTATGAAATCCTTAGGCAAACTACGAAACAGCTTAAATGTTCCGGGGCTTTGTACAGGCCTTAATAACCCGCCAACTGAGGTACCCAAATTCGCACCGTCAACAGCTAAATTACCCCATTGTTCTCCAAGTTGATTTACAGCAGCTTCGCGTGCAAACCCATTTCCATTTTCTGAAAAGCCTTCTTGAATATTACTAACGCCAAGGCCTGCAATAGGCGCACCCGCTACACAACCTACTACTGTCTTACAGAGCGCTCCTCCCAATAAGACTTGACCACCGCCACCAACAACGGTTACGGTACGTGTCAACACAGCCATACCCTCGTCTCGGATGAAGCGAGGTATCATTCTAGAATGAAACTTGATGGCTTCCCAAGCATTTAACCCTAGCGGATCCGCCATCCCTGTTGGATTCGCCACATATCCATACAAATTAATCCCACCCAACAACCCAATCGGATCCTGACTAATGTACCTGCCTTGCTGCGGGTCGTAGTACCGGTGGCGGTTGTAATAGAGTCCACTTTCCTCATCGTGCCACTGGCCCTGAAAGCGGATCGGCTGCGCTGTGCTGCCGCGCTGATGTTTCACCGCCACCCAATCATTAGGCTGCGCCTGCCATTTCATTTCGCCATTAGGCGCAACCAACTGCATGGGCGTACCCAGCGCATCCGTGACGAAAGCGCTAAGCACTTGGCCCTGCTGGGTATCATCAATATGCAGCATGGGCACAAAACTGCCCGGCTCATACACGACCGTGGTGCGCTGACCGTCGCTTTCCTCGCGCACGATGCGGTCACCGTCCCATCCGTAGTGGGTGGTGGCGGTGGTACCGTTGGTGTGGCGGACGGTCTTGTTGATCCGGCGGCCCAGGCCATCGTAGCGGTAGGAGGCCTCCGTGGTATGGCCGTAGGCGCTGGTGTGGGTGAGGTGTACCAGACGGTTGGCGCCGTCGTAGCCCATTGTCAGGCGCTCGCCGTCCAGTTGTTGTTGCCCGCGCCATCAAAAAGGTAGCGGGTGCCGTTGAGTTGGCCCAGGCGGTTGTCGGAAAGCGCCTGCTGGCCATCCAGGCGGTTACCGGCGGCGTCTACTGTGTAGCGGTGGGCCTGGTCGCCATGCTGGCTGTCGGTGAGGCGCCCGGCGGCATCATAGCTGTATGCAACCACTTTGGCTTGATCGCCTTGCAGGGCGCGGAAGTTTATGCGGCCCAGGGCGTCGTACTGGTACTGCTGGCCGCCGCCTTGGGGCGCGCCGCGCAGAGTGAGGTGGTCCAGCTGGCCCAGTTCGGTATAGCCGCGCTCTAGAATGAGCGGCTGAGCCTGGTTGCTGCTACCCAAGGCCAGGCGGCGCTGAGTCTCTCGGTGCAGAGCGCCGGGCGTGAGTTCAATCTCGAAGTTTAGCTCGGGCGCGCTCAGGCCGTGCAGGTGGCCACTGCCGTAGGTGTGCCAGTTGAGCGCGGGCAGCTCGCCGAACTGGCTTTGTTGGGGTGCGCCGTTGGCGGTCAGGGTGTGGCGCTGTTGCCACTGCCAACCGCTGTCTCCCTCCATACTGACATGGTGCTGATGTTCACCGACCAGCCGTTGGGCATGATCGTATTGGAACGTTACTTCCCCATGGTCGTTGGTCACACTGACCAGTTGACCGTTGGCGCCCCAGCGGTAGTGTTCGCTGCTGGCCGGGGCGTGTTCGGTGGCCGGTAGATGGCGAGCGGTCAGGCGGCCAGCAGTATCGTAGTCGTAGTGCGTAGCCAGCGGCTGGCCGTCCGGACCTGTGCGGTGGGTTTCGGTGCGCTCGACCAACTGGCCCGCGTCGTCATAGCGGTACTGCTGTTCACGACCATCCGGACCGGTCTCGCTGGCCAGGCGGTCCATGTCGTCATAGGCAAAGCGATAGACTGCACCGTTGCCCAGGGTGAGTTCGTTCAGACGGCCGATGTCGTCATAGGCGGTATATTGATGGCTGCCGTCGGCCTCGATGCGCTGCACCGGGCGGCCGTGATCGTCAAAGAAGAACTGCTGGCGGAAGCCTTGCGGGCCTTCCAGCTCGACCAGCCGGCCCTGCGGGTCATAGTGATGGTGCCATCGGGCTGTTGAGTGGCAATACGGCGCTCTAACTCGTCGTGCTGAGTGCGGGTGGTTTCCCCTAGGGCGTTAGTGACACTGGCGAGAAAACCGTGGCGGTCGTAATCGTACGCGGTGCGCTGCTGGGAGCAGTCGATCTCGGCGGTGACCTGGCCCAGGGCGTTCCATTCGCGCTGGTGCGTCGCGCCCACCGCATCGGTGACCGTGGTAGGGCGGTCGGGCAGGCGTTCATCGTCATAGGCGAAGGCGGTAGTGCCTTCCGGCCCGGTGATCTCCAACTGCTGGCCGCGTTTGTTGCGGGTAATCTGCCAGCGCTGGTGCTCGGGTCCTTCGATACGCACGGTGTTGCCTAACGCATCGCGCTCCATCGTCCAACGCTGCCCATCCGGCGTGACCTGACCGATCACCTGGCCGTTCTCGTCGCGCTCGAACAGCGTCTCGCGGCCCAGCGGGGTGAGGGTGGCGATCTTGCGTCCGGCGCGGTCGTAGCGGAATTCGATCCGCGAGCCGCCCGGCCGACTCATTACTATTGTTTTTTGTTTTTTAAATCTGGAAGTAAAGCTTTTCAAACCCCTTTTTTCAAGCTATGAAATTAGGTTTATAATCTTGATATCAGCCAAAAATTAATCTTATTAAAACCAAGAGGATTTAAAGATAAATATCCAAAAACATATAAAGAAAATAAACATAATAACCCTAATTGTATCGTGCTTTTCTTTTACCAAGCCTCCCGAGTAAGTTAGCATCGGCATTACCCAGCCAAATAAAAAGGCGATAATTTGATAGTTGGCAAATGCGGCCATATAAAAATATTGCCAATGATCGATCAGGACTCGAAGTAATTGATCTTAAATCTCCAATTAACAGAAGGTTTAATAAAAAAATAGAAGAAACCCTGCGGCTTTTTTGTTTTTAATTGTCATAATCTTGCTCAATGTTACGTTCAGGTAAGACAAAAACATCATTAATCTTTTGGTTTACAAAGCCAACTCCAACGCCAGCTGCGTTACTGATTGAATCGCGGAAGAAAATACTTTTTTCATCATCAAGTTTACTACCTCAGAACCAACGATTGAACTTATGCCTGCAGAAGTATGCGTGTAATTTTCATCAGTAAAATCAATGCTAGCTGCAAAAATGCCAGTTGCTATAGAGGTTGTACCACATACAGTAGTCAGTGGTGGAACTAACGAGCATGCAGCAGCAAAGTTACTGATAGTTTCAGCGCTTTCTCGGGCAGTTGCTTTATCTACTCGCAACATTGCATCAGCAGCTTCTGCTTGTCTTCTGACCATATTCGATTGACTATTAGGCCCTCCCCCCAATCCGTAAGGGCCTGCGCTTCTTAATCCTAGTGCATCCACCATGCCCGTCGGATTCGTCACATACCCATATAAATTCGTACCACCACTTAACCCAATCGGATCCTGGCTAATATATACCGCCCCTGCTGCGGATCATAGTACCGGTGACGGTTATAATAGAGCCCACTCTCGTCATCCTGCCACTGGCCTTGAAAGCGAATCGGCTGCGCTGTATTGCCGCGAACGTTCTTCACCGCCGCCCAATCATCAGGCTGCGCCTGCCATTTCGTTTCGCCATTAGGCGCCACCAGTTGCACGGGCGTACCCAGCGCATCCGTGACGAAAGTACTAAGCACTTGGCCCTGTTGGCTATCGTCAATACGCAGCATGGGCATGAAGCTGCCCGGCTCGTAGACAATGGTCGAGCGCTGACTATCGCTTTCTTCCCGCACGATGCGGTCGCCGTCCCAGCCGTAGTGGGTGTTGGCAGTAGTGCCGTTGGTGTGGCGCACGGTCTTGCTGATCCGGCGGCCCAGGCCATCGTAGCGGTAGGCAGCCTCCGTGGTATGGCCGTAGGCGCTGGTGTGGGTGAGCTGTACCAGACGGTTGGCGCCGTCGTAGCCCATCGTCAGGCGCTCGCCGTCCGGTTGTTGCCGCTCGATCATGTTGCCCGCACCGTCGTAACGATAGCGAGTGCCGTTGAGCTGGCTTAGGCGGTTGTCGGAGAGCGCCTGCTGGCCATCCAGGCGGTTACCGGCGGCGTCTACCGCGTAGCGGTGGGCCTGGTCGCCGTGCTGGCTGCCGGTCAGGCGGCCGACGGCATCATAGCTGTACGCAATCACTTTGGATCGTTCACCTTGCAGGGCGCGGAAGCTCATGCGGCCCAGGGCGTCGTACTGGTACTGCTGGCCGCCGTTGGCTTGCGCGCCGCGCAGGGTGAGGTGGTCCAGCTGGCCAAGGTTGGTATAGCCACGCTCCAGAATCAGCGGTTGGGTCTGGTCGCCACTGCCGAGGCTGACGCGGCGCTGAGTCTCGCGGTGCAGGGCGTCGGGTTCCAGGGCGATGTCCAGGTTGAGGTCCGGGGCGCTCAACCCGTGCAGGTGGCCGCTGCCGTAGGTGTGCCAGTTCAGGGCGGGCAGGTCGCCGAGCTGACTCTGCTGCGGCGCGCCATTGGCGGTGAGGGTGTGGCGCTGTTGCCACTGCTAGGCTGTGTTTTCACTGATAGTGCCCTCCGGCATGCCACTGTTGCTCGCGATCAGTCGCTGGGCGTAGTCGTACTGGAACGTTACGTCACCATGGTCGTTGGTCACGCTGGCTAATTGACCGTTGGCGCCTCAGCGGTATGCTCGGTGCCGATCTGTGGCGAGCGATCAGGCGGCCCGCGGCATCATTACGCGTAGCGCGTCACCAGCGGTTGACTATTGAAGAAAATCTCATTTTTGCAATTTGCCTTTCATTTGGCAACCACTCACGGGACTAAAAAGAAAAACCACAATGTTTTACAACTCCTTGTTTTTAAATATTCTAATTCCAATCTTAATGAGTATCCATACACCAAAAACAATCACTGCTGAAGCTGGGATTATCCTTTCACTTCCCAATTGCATATTCTTGATCTCACCAGTTGCTAGTATATATATACCAAACATTATGAGAATAATGCTTATAAAAGCATTTAAAGTATTATCCTTAAGGGTTTTGCTCATTTTCCCCATTCCTCAGGGCTAAACACAGAGCCCATAATATAACCAACAATACCAGACTTGTTTGGTGAAGGTGGGACAGGCAAAGAGCTGCCTAAAACATCTAACGCCGCCCCTTGCACAGCCGGATTAGCTATTCCCACAGCCGCCCCTGGCGATACAGTTGCAACGCTACACATAGCTCTTAAGCTGAGTTGGTTAGCGCCAGTCGCTAATGCACTACCAGCACTTGGCGCTGCTAAAGCGGCTGATGCGGCAGGAAGAGTAATATCACTACGTGTTGCGCCCTGATACCTTAGTGCTCTTCCATGATTGGCATCTTTAGATAACGCTGACATGCGTGTTGGAAATATCGAGCCTAAAATACCTGGATTATAATCTCCACCTGTTATTACTTGGCCGCCTTGGACTGGCGAAGGGGATGGTGCAGCGTGTGCTAACGCTTGTCGGCCATATGCGGAACTGAAACTGCCCATGGCTGATTGAAACAACCCCAACGGATCAACCGCACCCGCCGGATTGTCGGGTCCCGCATGATTAATTACGCGCTTCCAAAATAATTCGGGCCTATCAGCCTGCCACTGCTTCATTGCACCAATCGGGGACCGATGGTGCAAGGCCTTTTGATTGATGTGGTGGTTGTACAGCCAGTTATAACGTTTGAGCGTGGTTTCCAGGTCTTCCAGAGAGTCGAACCGGTGTGTGTTCAGGACGTCGCTTATACGGCCATTAAAGCGCTCGACCATGCCGTTCGTTTGAGGCCGATAGGGCGTGATCAGCCGATGATCAATGCCATGCTGGCGACAGAACTTATCGACTTTATGCTTGTCACTGGGCTCCCGTTCACCGCCGGAAGTAAAGCGATCAGTAAATGTCTTGCCGTTATCGGTGAGCAGCGTCTTGATCTTGAAGGGCGCACGCTGATGGACATGGCGTAGAAAAACGTCGGCATCTTGTGCGGACTGATGTTGACGTACCTCAAGATAGACCCAGCGGGTAGCGCGATCGATAGCCACGAAAAGGTAACGCTTGCGGTTCTCGTCGGGCATTTGAGGAGGTGTTTAACGTCGACATGGATATATCCCGGCGTATAGGCCTTGAAAGGCTTATGAGTCGGAGCTTGATCCGCTTTCTCCTGCTTTTTCAGGGCCGCGAGACTGGGTAAGCCACGACGTTTCAACAGGCGCTGTAGGGCGGAACGCGAGAGATCCGGGTGCAGGAATTCTCTGGCGACCACCAACAGATCGTCGACGCTCAGCCGCAGGTATTCCCGCAGGGCCACGACAATTTCTTCCTGGGCAGGAGATAGCGTCGTGAGCAAGTTGTGCCGTGTGTGAGGCAGATCATGTTGCGTCTCTCGATAGCGCCACCGGGCAATCGTGGGGCAAGAAACACGATAACGCGGCGCTAATTCACTATCGCTAATCGAGGCGGGAGCCTGTTGGATCTCGCGGCGAATGCGTGGGGTAGTGGTCGCTGTCTTATGTAGCTTAATGTCCATCTCGCTGCTCCTGAATAAAGTAAGCAATGAGGTCACGTGCTGCCAACAGAGGATAGCTCTTATGATTTAATCTATCATCCGGCCTCTTACACATACCTATTGTTTAAGATATCGGGAAAATTTAACTATAATAGTCAAGTATCACCGATGCAAAAGCAGAAAAATAAAGGCTTATAAAAAATATTACTTTTCAAAAGCTATCATTTATCGGTACTCCCATTACTTGAGGATATAAGAATAAGATTATCATCCATGCCGCGAAATACTCTCTGTATAGAAATAAACCTGACCATAAAAAGAAACAGAAAACTGAGACTAATATTTTCACAGGGGGTTTGGTTTCCATGAAACATTACCTAAAGAGCCCGGTAAACAACGTTCCTCTTGCCTTTATCATATGATCCAAAGAGCTAAATTGCTCCATTCGTTTAAACCTCAGGCTAAACATGATACCTGCCACTTAGTAGCATTAAAAGAGTTGCTAATATTACGAATAAAGAAATAGCTACACAGGTTTTTAAATAGATATTATATTCTCCATGGAAATGCCAATGTGTTGCAGTTATTAATGTTACTCCAACCATTATGTATAAGGCTGCTAAATTTTTATTGATATAAATAACATATGAAAATGAGTTGAATTTTATAGCAAACCACAACCAGTGGAAAAGTTTATCTAAACCAAAATAGCAATATAAAATTAGAGTTAAGCAAGTGAGCAAGTGCGCAAAGTACATATTAATCATTCCCCATCACTGTGATACGACCATATCTTCTTAGTTGCTCTTTTCTTGGGCCAAATGGATTACGACTCTTGGAGTTTACTGTTACTGAGTCAGTTGCTGTAGAAAGTACAGCTTCTCTCACTGTCAACCAGTTGCTAGCATCAGTCGCTGCTATACAACCAATAGTCATGCCCGGCCTATGAAGTCGAAATAAATCTCTACCAGACTCTTCGTGAATATCATCGCCATAATTTGAATCTCGGGATTCTAAACGAAAAAAATCTGGGTCAGGATGTTCTAGGATGTCATACTCTCCATCGGGTATAGGCTTACCAAAAGGCTTTCCTCCGGATTGGAATACTCCCCTTGTTTCTATGCCAGTATTGCTATCAATTAGAACTAAATCACCAGTTGAAACGTCAAATGTCCCAACAACTTCTAACCCCAGCGGATCCACCATCCCCGTCGGATTGGACACATACCCGTACAAGTTAGTGCCACCCCTCAACCCAATCGGATCCTGACTAATATACCGCCCCTGCTGCGGATCATAGTACCGGTGGCGATTGTAGTACAGCCCGCTTTCTTCATCATGCCACTGGCCCTGAAAGCGAATCGGCTGACTCGCACTGCCGCGAACGTTCTTTACCGCCGCCCAATCATCAGGCTGGCCCTGCCACTGAATGTCGCCGTTAGCAGCCACGAGCTGCATCGGTGTACCAATCGCATCCGTGACGAAGGCGCTGAGCGCCTGGCCTTGTTGGGTCTCATCAATACGCAGCAGGGGCACAAAACTACCCGGCTCGTAGACGATGGTCGAGCGCTGACTATCGCTTTCTTCCCGCACGATGCGGTCGCCGTCCCAGCCGTAGTGGGTGGTGGCGGTGGTGCCGTTGGTGTGGCGCACGGTCTTGCTGATCCGGCGGCCCAGGCCATCGTAGCGGTAGGCGGCCTCCGTGGTATGGCCGTAGGCGCTGGTGTGGGTGAGCTGTACCAGACGGTTGGCGCCGTCGTAGCCCATCGTCAGGCGCTCGCCGTCCGGTTGTTGCCGCTCGATCATGTTGCCCGCACCGTCGTAACGATAGCGAGTGCCGTTGAGCTGGCTTAGGCGGTTGTCGGAGAGCGCCTGCTGGCCATCCAGGCGGTTACCGGCGGCGTCTACCGCGTAGCGGTGGGCCTGGTCGCCGTGCTGGCTGCCGGTCAGGCGGCCGACGGCATCATAGCTGTACGCAATCACTTTGGATCGTTCACCTTGCAGGGCGCGGAAGCTCATGCGGCCCAGGGCGTCGTACTGGTACTGCTGGCCGCCGTTGGCTTGCGCGCCGCGCAGGGTGAGGTGATCCAGTTGGCCGAGGTTGGTGTAGCCGCGCTCCAGGATCAGCGGTTGAGTCTGGTCGCCACTGCCAAGGCTGACGCGGCGCTGAGTCTCGCGGTGCAGGGCGTCGGGTTCCAGGGCGATGTCAAGATTCAGGTCCGGCGCGCTCAATCCGTGCAGGTGGCCACTGCCGTAGGTATGCCAGTTCATTGCGGGCAGGTCGCCGAACTGACTCTGCTGCGGGGCGCCGTTGGCGGTCAGGGTATGCTGCTGTTGCCACTGCCAGGCTTGGCCGCCCTCAAGGGACGTATGGCGCTGCTGCTCGCCGACCAGCCGCTGGGCGTGGTCGTAAGCGAACGTGACCTCGCCGTGATCACTGGTCACGCTTGTGAGCTGACCGTTAACGCCCCACTGGTACTGCTCGGCGCTTGCCGGGGCAGACTCGGTGGCGGGCAGATGGCGCGCTACAAGTCGTCCGGCGGCGTCGTACTCATAGCGCGTAGCCAGCGGCTGACCATCCGGGCCTGCTCGGTTGGTTTCAATACGCTCGACCAACTGGCCCGCTTCATCGTAGCGGTACTGCTGCTCGCGGCCGTCCGGACCGGTCTCGCTGGCCAGGCGGTCCATGTCGTCATAGGCAAAGCGATAGACCGCGCCGTTGCCCAGGGTGAGTTCGTTCAGGCGGCCGATGTCGTCATAGGCGGTGAACTGGTGGCTGCCGTCGGCCTCGATGCGCTGGGCCGGGCGGCCGTGGTCGTCAAAGAAGAACTGCTGGCGGAAGCCTTGTGGGCCTTCCAGCTCGACCAGGCGACCTTGCGGGTCATAGTGGTGGTGCCAGTAGAGGCCATCGGGCTGTTGGGTGGCAATCCGCTGCCCCCGCTCGTCGTGCTGGGTGCGGGTGGTCTCGCCTAGCGCATTCGTGACGCTGGCCAGGTAGCCGTGGCGGTCGTAATCGTACTCGGTGCGCTGCTGGGAGCAGTCGATCTGGGCGGTGACCTGGCCCAGGGCGCTCCACTCGCGCTGGTGCGTCGCGCCCACCGCATCGGTGACCGTGGTGGGGCGGTCGGGCAGGCGCTCGTCGGTGTAGGCGAACGTGGTGGTGCCTTCGGGGCCGCTAACCGTCACGGGATTGCCGCGTTCGTCACGTTCAACCTGCCACTGTTGATCGGCGGGGCCTTCCATGCCCACGGTATTGCCTAGCGCATCGCGCTCCATGGTCCAGTGCTGACCATCCGGCGTGACCTGACCGATCACCTGACCATTGCTGTCGCGCTCGATCAGCGTCTCACGTCCCAGCGGGTCCACCGTGGCGACTTTTTGCCCGGCGCGGTCGTAGCGAAACTCGATGCGTGAGCCGTCAGCACGGGTGTGGGCAGTCCAGCGCTGGCCGGGGCCACTGCCCATGAAGTAGTACTGCTCTTCACGGCCCAGGCTGTCGGTGACCTGGGTGTGATCGACGTGATAGGTGTAGCGTCGGGCAAGGCCGCCCACTTCCTGCTGGCCGACCACGCGGCCGTCCGGGGCGTGGCGGTCCCAGGTGTAGCGGGCTTCCATACCGCCGGGCACGCGGTGAGCAATCAGCATGTGATCCTGCCACTCGAACTCGCGCACCACTTCGCCATGGCGGTGGCGTACGGCGAGCAGGTCACCGGCTGCGCTGAACGAGTAGCGCACCAGCCAGTCGTCCTGAGCGCTGCCGTCATGGTCCTGCACCAGTGTGACGCCGGTCAGGCGCTGGCCAGCATCGTCGGCCTGCCTGGGCAGCAGGGCATCGTAGACGAACTGATAATGACGCCCGGCGCTGTCGATGGCGCGTACCAACACGCCATTGTCCCACTGGTACGCCGTGGTATAGCCGTTGCGGTCGCGCTCTTCGATTAGCGGCCAGCGTGTGCTGGCCTCCTCGGGGCGGGCAAACACGTAGTAAAGACCGCTGGTATCGCTGAGCACGATGCGTTCGGGGTCGTCGCGCAGCGTCTCGTCCAGCGCCTGCCAGCGGGGATCGTTATCCACTGCGTGGTCTTGAGACACTACTGTGCCCCCACGGCGTATCCACAGCTGTTCGGTGGGCGAGAAGCGCGCCTGACCGGGGTCGAGGGGGCCAAAGGTAATTTGTCGCCCCTGGGCGTCGTGGATAATGCAGGCGTCATCTTCCAGGGTAATGGCCAGACTTTCGCCGGGCAATGACCAGCCCTGGCCGAGTACGCCGATCCGTGCGTTGCTGGAGAGGTACCCACGGCTGAACACAAAAGGGCGTGGTGCGGGCAGCGCAAAATCGGTTTCGGCGGGGAGCAGCTTGGCGCCTAACAGCGGGTTCACCGGGCTGCCGACGGCGGGTTCACAGGCGCTACAGTCGTCGGCCAGGCCATCGGTGATGTCGATGTCCTCCAGCGCCAGGGGCGTGGCCGCGGCAATGTCGCTGCTCAGCAGTGGCGTCTGGTGCGGCTCGAGGGTGACGTCGTCGCTCTCTTCCGGCTCCGCTTCGCCCGGTAGGCGGGGCAGCACGATCGCCTGCCCCTGGCCACGGCCCGGGCTGCCGCCGGAGTTGATTTTCACCTGCGAACCCACAATGGTCACACCACTGGGATCGAGTTTTACAAAACTGCCGCCGGCCTTGAGGGTGATCTCCGCCCCGGCTTCGATCACGACCTGAGAACCTGCCTTGTAGTGCACTTCACGGCCCACTTCCAACAGCTGCGAATCGCCGTAGAACTCGTGGCGGGTCTGATCCACCTGAAGATGGTCATCGCCTTTTACCTGGGTAAAGCGGTCGTTGTGTACCGTCAGGTGGTCGTCGTTGTGAATTTCGGTCAATCGATTGCGGTGCAGCTTCAGATGGCTGTCGCGGCGAATTTCTTCGGTGCGGTCGTTGAGTGTCAGAAGCTCCAGGTCTTTCTGGGCGTGGAGCCAGATCTGTTCCTCGCCCGCTTCATCTTCAAAGCGCAGTTCGTTGAAGCCGTCGGCCTTGTGGCTCTGGGTGCGCAGCACCGTGCGCGTCTTGTGCTCGGGCAGCGGGTAGGGGGCGGTGTTGACGGCGTGATAGGTACGCCCGGTGACCAGCGGCTGGTCCGGATCGCCTTCCAAAAAGGAAACGATCACCTCGTGGCCGATGCGCGGTATGGCAATGCTGCCGTAGCCGCCCCCTGCCCAGCCCTGAGCCACGCGCACCCAACAACTGGCGGTTTCGTTGGGTTCGGCGTAGCGGTCCCAGGGGAACTGTACTTTTACGCGGCCGTGTTCGTCGCAGTAAATTTCCTCGCCTTCGGGGCCGACCACAAACGCGACCTGGGGGCCGTCCACGCGGGGTTTGGGATTGGGCGTGGGGCGCCAGGTCTGGTCGCGGGGCATCAGCTCGACGCTGTTGTGGTAGCGGGTCATTTGCTCGCCCGCTTGATCCGAGGTGGCGCTACCGCGCGCCATGCCGTCCTCTTCCAGCGCCTGGGGCTGCTCGCCAACATGCACTACACCCAGTACCTGCCAGTCCTGATTGAGGCTCTCCACGTCGTGGTCGGTCAGGGTGAAGCAAATGCCCGGCGCCAGTTCGGGCAGGTCGCTCTCGGCCTCGGCCACCAGTGCATCGGCGCGTAGAGATTCCAGTCGGTGGCGGGTAAACGGCTTGCCGGAGCCATCCTTCTTGTAGCGGCCCGGGTAGTCGAAGTGTTCGTAATCCTCACGCTGAGCGTGCTTGCCTAGCCCTGGCGGCTGATGTTCATGCAATTGGGCGTAGGCCGGGTTTTGAAAGGTGTAGTCCTTGAGCATGGCAGACGCCGGGCGTACCCGGCTGACCTGGCGCAGCTTACGCAGATGGCGCCGGGGCGGCGTGCCGCCCGCGCGGCTGTGGTAGGTGCGCTCACCGACGCTTGGGAGCACCGCGGTGGCATCGGCAAACACCAGCCGGTGGGCGCCGCCTTCGGCGTTTTCGAACTCGTGAAAATAGAAGCAGCCCTCTTCGGCAGCCAGGCGTTCGATAAACGCCAGATCGGTTTCCCGGTACTGCACCAGGTACTCCCGCTCAAGCGGGGTACGCGTGGTGGCAAAGCCGATATCCGTCAGGCCGCGCTCGTCGGCAAGCGTTGTGATCGCATCGTAAGGGGCCGCGTTCTGAAAAAAACGCGAATTGTGGCGTAAAGAAAGCCGCCACAGCGCCGGGCGAATCACCACGTGATAAAACGAGCGCCGGTGGCCGCGGTCACCCTGGGCAAACTCACTCACAATGCCGTGAATACGGCGCAGCGGCTCGCCATCCTGCCAAATAGTCAGGGTAGCGGTCTTATCCAGGCAGTTGACAGGCGAAAGGTCGTGAGCGCGGCTGGCAAACTCGACAGAGAGCGAAAACGGTTCGGAAAGGGCTTCGCGGTGGGTAAAGCGGACAACGGCGGTGTCGTCTGCCCCGGGCAGGGCAAGAGTAAATTGAAGGCCTGTACCGTCTGCCATTGCACCGCTCCCTGGATTCTTCGCTACGTATAAGACGGCTTAGAGTAGCGACATGAGTGGAGAGGGCAACCCCTGAGAGGCAAGTGGCGTTGATCTCTTACAGGGTTGTAAGAGATTGCTTACAAAATTACAGATATTGCGGTACAGGAACGGGACATGAAAACGCCGCCGGATGGTGGGCAGCCAACCATAAAGCTGCCCAACAAGAGCGCACTTGTCAAAACGATAGAGCAGTAAGCGTGCCGGTTAACGCTCATGGCCACGAGGAATAACAGGTGTGAGTCCTTCGGCACGCATTTGCTCGCGCATTTCTATCGGAGAGAGCGGAGGAAATTCAACGCCACGTTCGATCATCATATCGCGAAGCTGAATAAATTGGTCACGCATAGGGCCAGGCTGAATATCTTGAATTTTTAAATGAACGCCCCAGGCAGGTGTAACCCCCGTTCTTAAACGGATATTAGGATCAGCGCCTTGCTCGAGTAAATACATGGCTATTTCAGGTTTAGTGCCTGTTGTACTGCTATCAAAGGGACTGCTGCCTTTTCCATCATTTAGCCGGTAATGTATGTCGGCACCACGTTCCACCAGTAATTTGATATGCTCCAACGTACCACTTGTAATGGTGCTGAATATAAGCGGGTAGCCTGTATCGTTTCCATCGTTACCCGCTGAATCATTGGGAGATAACCCGCCGTCCAGCATGGCGTTGAGATACTCAGTGCCTGGTTTTCGAAGGGCTTGACCAAGAGGCGTGCCGCCGCCCTCAACGGGGCTTTCATTGGGATGTACACCTAGCTCGACCAGCGTTCGGATAGCGTCGGTATTTTCCTGTAGTAGCGCAAACCACATCAAGGTAATTTGCCTGTCGCCGCGAGCGTGAAGGTCGATGCCCCGCTCGACCCCTTGGCGTAAGGCTTCCATATCATTGCGTTCAATGGCTTCGGCCATTGCTAATTGGGGGCCCTGAAAGAAGTCGGTAGCGGTATAGGAACGGGTCATAAAAACGCCGTTGGATGGTGGGTAGCCAAACGTGAAGCTGCCCAACAAGAGCACGCTTATCAAAACGATAGAGCCATAAGCGTACCGGCTAACGGTCATGACCAAAAGGCACAACAGGTGTGAGTCCTTCGGCACGCATTTGCTCACGTACCTCTAGCGGTGAGGGCGGAGGAAATTCAACGCCGCGTTCGATCATCATATCGCGGAGCTGAATAAAGTGGTCACGCATAGGACCAGGCTGAATATCCTGGATTTTTAAATGAACGCCCCAAGCTGGTGTAACCCCCGTGCTTAAACGGATAGTAGGGTCAGCGCCCTGCTCAAGTAAATACATGGCTACTTCAGGTTTCGTGCCTAGTGTACTGCTATCAAAGGGATTGCTGCCTTTTCCATCGTCCAGCCGATAATGTATGTCCGCGCCACGTTCCACCAGTAATTTAATATGCTCCAATGTACCACTTATAAGGGTGCTGAATATAAGTGGATAGCCGGTATCGCGGCCATCGTTACCCGCTGCATCATTGGGAGATAACCCGCCGTCCAGCATGGCGTTGAGATACTCAGTGCCGGGTTTTCGAAGAGCTTGACCAAGAGGCGTGCCGCCGCCCTCAACGGGGCTTTCATTGGGATGCACACCTAGTTCAACCAGCGTTCGGATAGCGTCGGTATTTTCCTGTAGCAGCGCAAACCACATCAAGGTGATCTGTTTGTCACCTCGAGCGTGAAGATCAATGCCGTGCTCGGCCCCTTGGCGCAAGGCTTCCATATCATTGCGTTCAATGGCTTCGGCCATTTCCAACTGAGGGCCCTGAAAGAAGTCGGTAGCGGTATAGGAACGGGTCATAAAAACGCCGCTGGATGGTGGGCAGCCAACCATGAAGCTGCCCAATAAGAGCAGGCTTATCAAAACGATAGAGCCATAAGCGTAATGGTTAACGTTCAAGGCCACTGGGCACAACAGGTGTGAGTCCTTCGGCACGCATTTGCTCACGTACCTCTAGCGGTGAGGGCGGAGGAAACTCAACGCCGCGTTCGATCATCATATCTCGGACCTGGGCGAACCCTTCACGTACAGGGCCACTTCGATTTGAAAGACGATTATGAATTCGCCAAGCTGTTGTGACACCTGTAGGTAGTCGGATGTTTGGTTCTGCGCCTTGTTTAAGTAGATACATGGCGATTTCGGGTTTAGTGCCTGTTGCGCTACTATCAAAAGGGCTGCTGTCCTTTCCATCATTAAGTCGGTAATTTATGTCGGCGCCACGTTCCACCAGTAATTTAATATGCTCCAACGTACCACTTGTAAGGGTTCTAAATATAAGCGGGTAGCCTGTATCGTTGCCATCGTTGCCCGCTGAATCATTGGGGGATAACCCACCGTCCAGCATGGCTTTGAGATACTCAGTGCCGGGTTTTCGAAGAGCTTGACCAAGAGGCGTGCCGCCGCCCTCAACGGGGCTTTCATTAGGATGTACACCTAGCTCGACCAGCGTTCGAATGGCGTCAGTATTTTCCTGTAGCAGCGCAAACCACATCAAGGTGATCTGTTTATCACCTCGAGCGTGAAGATCGATGCCCCGCTCGGCCCCTTGGCGTAAGGCTTCCATATCATTGCGTTCAATGGCTTCGGCCATTGCTAATTGGGGGCCCTGAAAGAAATCGGTAGCGGTATAGGAACGGGTCATGGAAACGCCGCTGGATGGTTGGCAGCCAAACATGAAGCAGCCCAGCAAGAGCACGCTTATCAAAACGATAGGGCCATAAGCGTACCGGCTAACGCTCATGACCAAAAGGCACAACAGGTGTTAAACCCTCGGCACGCATTTGTTCACGTACTTCAGCAGGCGAAGGTGGAGGAAACTTTACACCGCGCTCGATCATCATATCGCGTAGTTGAATAAATTGGTCACGTGTAGGCCCAGATTGAAGATCTTGAGTTTTTAAATAAACTCCCCAAGCAGTGGTAGCACCTGTGCTAAGGCGAATGTTCGGCTCTAAGCTCTGTTCAAGTAAGTAAATAGCGATTTCAGGTCTTGTGCCTAACGTACTATGATCAAATGCACTTTTACCATTTCCTTCGTGAAGCCTATAATTTATATCTGCTCCGTACTCAATCAGTAATTTTACATGTTCCAGCGTACCACTCGTAATGGTACTAAAAATCAGTGGATAGTCAGTATCGTTTCCCTCATTATCCACTGAATCATTGGATGATAATCCGCCGTCCAGCATGGCCTTAAGATACTTGGTGTCGGTCTTTTGAATAGCCTGGCCAAGAGGCGTGCCGCCGCCCTCAACGGGGCTTTCATTGGGATGTACACCTAGCTCGACCAGCGTTCGGATGGCGTCGGTATTCTCCTGTAGCAACGCAAACCACATCAAGGTGATCTGTTTGTCGCCGCGGGCGTGAAGGTCGATGCCTTGCTCGGCTCCTTGGCGCAAGGCTTCCATATCATTGCGTTCAATGGCCTCGGCCATTTCTAACTGAGGGCCCTGAAAGAAGTCAGTAGCGGTATAGGAACGAGACATGGAAGCTCCGTTGAATGATTGGTAGCTAGCTACAGCTAAACCGGTCAACAATAGTGTTACAAGTAATATGAAACCTGATCGTATATTTTGGCCTGTAATGCGCATATCACTGTTTCCTCCGATCAGCAGTGATGTCCAGTGGCTTCGGCAAGATTGCGCTGATCGAAAGACTTTTGCACTTCAAGCCCTTCAATCACTTGCGCCATGCTATGGCGGTCGATGCGATTGATGCCGCGTCCTGGTAATTCATGCGGGGTTCCAACAGCGTTCGGAAGATTTTCAGCAAGTTTTTCGTGAATCCATCCTACAGGGTTCGGTATGGCGAAACCTGAGCTCAACCTGTTTTCTTGTAAGGAAGTCAGAACCTCGCCTTTAACTCGATAAGCAGTGATATTTTCTTGCGCGGAGGTATGCAATGGCCCCCCATACCGTTCAACAGTATTGGGATGCAGGCCAGCAGCATTAAAAGTAGTAGCATCCATGCCACTTGTACGCGAAGCAGCTGATGCTGTACCACCACCTAAAGAATGTCCAGTAATATGAACCTTTGCGCCAGAGCGTTTGATTGTATCTCCTAGCTCGACAGCCCGCTTATAATAATCGGAATATTGGTCACGTCCTTGGGCAATATTGTTGAGCCAATCCTCTCTTGATGTAGTGCCTTTAAAAACCAGCGCTGGTTCAAATACGTTACCAAAAACTTCTGAGTTGGCTACGTACATGCCTGCCCGAAAGTCGCTGTTATCAGGCTTTAACTCTTTAAGGGAACTAATGTCTGCTCGTTTAAGCACTTGTACATTATTACTCACATCTTCCCAGCCCACTGGCGGGGGCTGGCTAGGGTCATATATATGCTGAGCCAGCCTGGCGTGTTCGACGGCCAGATTATTACGTTCAAAGCGTGCTGCACTTGCCAGCAGAGAACTACGCTGGTCATTACGTTCAGGCAATGCAGAGGCTTGCTCCCTTGCAGCCGTTATTTGACCCTGGCGGCATCGCCAGCGTTGAGCTTTTTCGTGAAGCGCGGCGTCTAGCGTGGCCTCTTCTTCAATCTCTTCGTTCCCTTTAAAACTTGTTTCAGGCTCCTCGTTTTCATTTAGCGCTTGATTGGCTGCCCAACCCACTGAAGCGACTACGGCGTCTTCTAGAAGGGGGCTTTGATGAGGTTCCAGGGTGGCATCATCGCTTACCTCAGGGGTTGTTTCACCAGGACTCATGGGCGCTTTTGACTGTTGTCCACTACCGTTGCCTGGGCTACCCCCCGAATTGACTCGCACCTCGGGTCCTACGATGGTGACGCCGCTGGCATCTAGTTTGATAAAGCTACTGCCTGCTTTCAGTGTGATTTCATCACTGGCTTCCAGCACGGCCTTTTGGCCTGATTTTATATGCAGCTCACGACCACTTTCGCTTAGCCAAGCCTGGCCTGTGTTCACATGCAGGGAGCCTTCAATGCTGAAGTACTGTGCGCCTTTAATCTGCGTATGGCGGTTGCTATGCACCGTCAGGTGGTCGTCGTTGTGAATTTCGGTCAAGCGATTGCGGTGCAGCTTCAGATGGCTATCGCGGCGGATCTCTTCAGTGCGGTCGTTGAGCGTCAGCAGTTCCAGGTCTTTCTGGGCGTGGAGCCAGATCTGTTCCTCACCCGCTTCATCTTCAAAGCGCAGTTCGTTGAAGCCGTCGGCCTTGTGGCTCTGGGTGCGAATGACCGTGCGCGTCTTGTGCTCGGGCAGCGGGTACGGGGCGGTGTTCACCGCGTGATAGGTACGCCCGGTGACCAGCGGCTGGTCCGGATCGCCTTCCAGAAAGGAAACGATCACCTCGTGGCCAATGCGCGGTATGGCAATACTGCCGTAGCCGCCGCCTGCCCAGCCCTGAGCCACGCGCACCCAGCAGCTGGCGGTTTCATTGGGTTCGGCGTAGCGGTCCCAGGGGAACTGTACTTTTACGCGGCCGTGTTCGTCACAGTAAATTTCCTCGCCTTCCGGGCCGACCACAAACGCCACCTGGGGGCCGTCCACGCGGGGTTTGGGGTTGGGCGTGGGGCGCCAGGTCTGGTCCCGGGGCATTAGCTCGATGCTGTTGTGGTAGCGGGTCATCTGCTCGCTAGCCTGGTCTGACGTCGCGCTACCGCGCGCCATGCCGTCCTCTTCCAGCGCCTGGGGCTGCTCGCCAACATGCACTACACCCAGTACCTGCCAGTCCTGGTTGAGGCTCTCCACGTCGTGGTCGGTCAGGGTGAAGCAGAGGCCCGGTGCCAGTTCGGGCAGGTCACTTTCGGCCTCGGCCACCAACGCATCGGCGCGCAGGGATTCCAGCCGGTGGCGGGTAAACGGCTTGCCGGAGCCATCTTTCTTATAGCGGCCCGGGTAGTCGAAGTGTTCGTAATCCTCACGCTGAGCGTGCTCACCTAGCCCCGGCGCCTGATGTTCATGCAATTGGGCGTAGGCCGGGTTTTGAAAGGTGTAGTCCTTGAGCATGGCAGACGCCGGGCGTACCCGGCTGACCTGGCGCAGCTTACGCAGATGGCGCCGGGGCGGCGTGCCGCCCGCGCGACCGTGGTAGGTGCGCTCACCGACGCTTGGGAGCACCACGGTGGCATCGGCAAACGCCAGCCGGTGGGTGCCACCTTCGGCGTTTTCGAACTCGTGAAAGTAGAAGCAGCCCTCTTCGGCGGCCAGGCGTTCGATAAACGCCAGATCGGTTTCCCGGTACTGCACCAGGTACTCCCGCTCGAGCGGGGTACGTGTGGTGGCAAAGCCGATATCCGTCAGGCCACGCTCGTCGGCAAGTGTTGTGATCGCATCGTAAGGGGCCGCGTTCTGAAAAATACGCGAATTGTGGCGTAAAGAAAGCCGCCACAACGCCGGGCGAATCACCACGTGATAAAACGAGCGCCGATGGCCCCGGCCGCCCTGGGCAAACTCACTCACAATGCCGTGAATACGGCGCAGCGGCTCGCCATCCTGCCAAATAGTCAGGGTAGCGGTCTTATCCAGGCAGTTGACAGGCGAAAGGTCGTGAGCGCGGCTGGCAAACTCGACAGAGAGCGAAAACGGCTCAGAAAGGGCTTCACGGTGGGTAAAGCGGACAACGGCGGTGTCGTCTGCCCCGGGCAGGGCAAGAGTAAATTGAAGACCTGTACCATCTGCCATTGCACCGCTCCCTGGATTCTTCGCTACGTATAAGACGGCTTAGAGTAGCGATATGAGTGGAGAGGGCAACCCCTGAGAGGTATGTGGCGTTGATCTCTTACAGGGTTGTAAGACATGGCTTACAAAGCTCAAGATGCAATTGACGATCAGGATTGTGGAAAAACAACCTATAAAAAGAGCAATCGCCCCTAAAACGGCAAATGCAGCGAGGCGCTGAGTTGATTGAGATGGCTTAGCGTCGGCGCATCTACGCGCTCATATTCCAAGCGCGTGACCATCTGGTTAAGCGTCATGGTGGCACCAAAGCCTTGAAGCCAGGCGGTGCCGCCTTCGTCTGCACCCTGAAGCTCATGGGTGTCGCCGCGCCACTCGGTCAGGCCAGATTTAGCGTACATGCTAAAAGCGCCCATACGTACGCCCGCTACAATGGCACCGCCTAAACTAAGCGTATCCATAATCATTGGTGACATGCTGGAGGCAATCGGAACTTCTTCGCTTTCGCGGTAGGCGATTTCAGCGCCAAGATCCAATTGAGGGAGTTGCCAAGGGCTAAAACCAGCGGTTACTCGAAAGCCTGATGTGTAGGTGTCCAGGCTGCTTAAGTCGCTGCCTTCCAGCACCACACCATTGTCCAGTTGCAGGAGTTCACTGTTGGGTGAGGCATACGCGATCACCGGCAACGTGTCATTGGCGGTAGCGGTGAGTAAAGGTAGGGTTGAACCAACAACGCTGTACAGGAGTACCCCAGCCAAGCGTTTCATTGATGTTCCTCATCCTTGGTCTTGATTGTTATCTTAGGGTTTGTACGAAAAGTCGCTGAGCGAAGGCCAGACAAGGCAAAAATCAGCGAAAAAACGGAGTTTACATGAGTAAATGAGTATTTTGAGCTGATTTTTAACGCCGTATGGTCGAGCGCAAGCAGTTTTCGTACAAAGCCTAACCAGCATAGCAAGAGGCTTTAACTTCTACCAAATTAATTGCGCGGTTTTGGAGGTTAAACACCAGATTTTTGCCCATTTCTATAAAGCGCTCACCAAAGACCCATTGGGGGGACAAGACAGATGCCCGGGGCGTTTGCTCCTTTCTTCTCTGGCGTTCACGCCACTCCAGCGCTCTATCACTCCAGTCAACGTTATGCTCGACAATAAAACCACAGCAGCTTAATTGCTCAATGAGCGTTTCATGGCTAAGCAGGCAGGAGTGAACGGGCGTTGCCGCCCAGGGAACAGGGTAGCGCAAGGCCTCTGCATTTTGGCCGCTAACGACTTCGTGCATTACCAACTGCCCACCGGGGCGCAGTACACGGTAGCTCTCGGTAAGTGCCTCGTTAACGTTGGGCATGTTCAACAGGCTGTGCTGAAACACAAGCGCATCAAAGCTGTTATCGGCAAAGGGGAGGGCGCAAGCATCACCGGTTACCCAATTTAGCGAGGCGCTCTGAGAAGATGCCAGCGTGCTAAGCGTTTTATTAAGTGCGTTAAAACGGTGGGTGATGTCCAGGCCGGTCATGTGAAAACCTAACGCCGACCCTTGGCGCATTAATCCTCCCAGCCCCGAGCCAATATCCAATACCCGTAGATGAAGGGCTGGGTCCAGCAGGGCGAGCAGCCGGGCGGAGGCCGTTACGCCGCCTATATGAAGTTGGTCCAGCGGTGCTAACTGATGCAGAGTAGGCCCCGCAGGGTAATAGCGTTGAATCTGCGCTAGCACCTCGGCATCGCGTAGCCCTTGCTGATAATGCGCCGCTAAAGACATTGTCACAATGATGACTCGTCGCCCAACCCCAATTCCTGAATCGAGATTTCGCGCATCTTGAATTTCTGGATTTTGCCGGTCACGGTCATGGGGAATTCATCGACGAATTTAAAGTAGCGGGGGATCTTGAAGTGGGTGATCTTGCCTTTACAGAACTCACGTAGATCTTCACCGCTAATCTCTCCCGCCGTGGCGTTGGGTTTTACCCAGGCAACCAACTCCTCACCATACTTTTTGTCGGGTACGCCGGTGACCTGCACATCGGAAATCGCCGGGTGGGTATACAGAAACTCTTCGATTTCTTTGGGGTAGACGTTTTCGCCCCCGCGAATCACCATGTCTTTAATGCGCCCTACGATCTGAATATAACCCTCTTCATCCATGGTGGCCAGGTCGCCGGTATGCATCCAGCCGGATTCGTCGATGGCCTCACGCGTAGCTTGCTCGTTGTTCCAGTATTTAAGCATGACGCTATAGCCCCGGGTACACAGCTCGCCGATTTCACCGCGAGGTAAGATGGCACCATTGCCGGGATCAACGATTTTGCTTTCCAGGTGCGGCTGGGTACGACCCACGGTGGAAACCCGCTTTTCAATAGTGTCATTGGCACCCGTTTGGGTAGAGACCGGGCTGGTTTCAGTCATTCCGTAGGCGATCTGTACGCCCTTCATGTTCATCTTGTTGATGACTTGTTTCATGATTTCGGCCGGGCAAATCGAGCCTGCCATGATGCCGGTACGCAGTGAAGAGAGGTCGGTGTTGGCAAACTCGGGGTGGTCCAGCTCGGCGATAAACATGGTGGGCACGCCATAAAGCGCAGTGGCTTTTTGTTCGTGTACGGCTTTGAGTACTTTGCCGGGGTCAAAGCCTTCATCGGGGTAAATCATCGCCGCGCCATGGGTCATACAGCCCAGGTTGCCCATGACCATGCCGAAGCAGTGATAAAGCGGCACCGGGATGACCAAGCGATCTTCGCTGGTAAAGCCCATGCTTTCGGCCACAAAAAAGCCGTTATTGAGAATATTGTGGTGGGAAAGCGTGGCGCCTTTCGGAAAGCCAGTGGTGCCCGAGGTGTATTGAATATTGATCGGGTCATCAAACTGAAGGGTGCTTTGCAGATCGTTGACGTCGGTTTGGCTAACCTTGGCCGACTCCAGCATCAAATCTGACCAGCGCCACATGCCGGGATGCTTGTCGACGCTTAAGTTAATCACGCACTCAAGCTGGGGCAGCTTTAGCGATTTAAGCGCGCCTTCCGTACTGGTTTTAAGCTCCGGCGCCAGTTCATAGAGCATGTCGCGATAGTTAGAGTTTTTAAAGCTATCCGCGCTGACCAAAAAGCGCGCGCCGGATTGGTTAAGTGCATACTCAAGCTCATGAGTGCGGTAGGCCGGGTTGATGTTGACTAAAATGGCACCGATTTTGGCGGTGGCGAATTGGGTTAATGTCCACTCGCTGCAGTTAGGCGCCCACATACCGACCCGATCACCACACTTCACGCCAATGGCAAGCAACGCGCGGGCGCAGCGGTTCACCTCTTCGTGAAGCTCGCGATATCGCCAATGAATGTTCTGGTGCAGCACAATCAGAGCGTCGTTATCGGGATATTGCGCGGCGATTTGGTCAAATTTATCGCCGATAGTCATGCCAATCAGCGGTTTGTCAGCGGTACTGCTGGCATAGCTGGGCAGGGCTTGGGTAGATAGGCTGGGGTCATGTAGCGCCATGATGTCTCTCCGTATTTTTTATTGTCTGATCGAACAGGTCGCGTTGATTGGTGTTAGGTTGAGTGTCTGCCTCTGGCCAAGGCAACGTTTGAGGTCGGCTTGCGGCCCAGGGCCTGGGTAATCCAATTGCCGGTATCCAGCACGGCCTGCAAATCAATCCCCGTTTCAATACCTAAACCTTCCAGCAGGTAGAGCACGTCTTCGGTAGCGACGTTGCCGGAGGCACCTTTGGCATAGGGGCAGCCGCCCAAACCGCCGGTCGCGGCATCAATCACGCTAATGCCTTCTTCCATCACCGCGTAAAGGTTGGCAATAGCCATACCGTAGGTGTCGTGAAAATGTGCCGCCAGCTGATCGATCGGCACCTGCACGGATACGGCTTCAATCATTCGTTTGGCCGCCAGCGGCGTACCCACCCCGATGGTGTCGCCGAGGGAAATTTCATAGCAGCCCATGTCATAAAGGGCCTTGGCTACCTGAGCGACTTTCTCAGCAGGAATATCGCCTTCATAAGGGCAGCCCAGCACGCAGGACACGTAGCCACGCACACGCACATTGGCTTCCTGGGCACGCTTGAGTACAGGCTCGAAGCGCTCTAGGGATTCAGCAATCGAGCAGTTGATGTTCTTCTGCGAAAACGCCTCAGAGGCCGCGCCAAATACCGCGACTTCATCAACACCTGCGGCCAACGCATTTTCAAGCCCCTTGAGATTAGGGGTAAGGGCCGAGTAAACCACGCCGGGAGTGCGCTTAATGCCGTGCATTACGTCGGCCGCATCGCCCATTTGCGGCACCCATTTGGGCGATACAAAGCTTGCCGCTTCAATATGGCGGATACCGGCATTGGCAAGCCGCTCAATCAGCTCGATTTTAGTTGCGGTAGGCACCATGGCCCCCGGCTCGTTTTGCAGGCCGTCTCGGGGGGCCATTTCGAACAGGCGTACGCGCTGGGGTAGGCTGGATGGGCGCAGTGCCATGGTAAAGCTCCTTATTCGCCAGGGGCGAAATCGAGTAATACATCGCCCTGGCTAACGGTATCGCCTGCCTGAAAGCGGAAACCTTCCACGCGGCCGTTAGTCGGCGCGGTTATGGTGTGTTCCATCTTCATGGCTTCCATAACCATCAGGGGAATGCCTTTTTCAACGCTCGTCCCGGCTTCAACCAATAGCGCTACCACCGTGCCATGCATGGGAGCGGTAAAGCTCGCCTGCACTTCGTGCTGGCCGTGATCAATCGCATCGATGCGCTGCCAGTAAAGGCGGGTTTCGCCCTGCGGATCGACCATGATTAGCACATTGCCATCGCGCTGGGCCTGCAGGCGGCGGCGGTGTCCGTTAAGGGTAATTGCCACGGCATTGCCGATAAGCGGTTGAAGGCTGGCGCTAAAGGTTTGCCCATTAACGGCGTCGCCATTAACGGTTAGGTGCCACTCCTGATCACCGGGGTGTCGTTTACCTTCTACAATCACCAGAGGACTTGCGTCCTCCAATGCCTGAGAATGCTTGGGATCATGCAAGGCAATACGCACCGTGCGCGGCGCGTTAAGCCGAAATCCATCATGACGATCCCAGGGCGAGTTGCTTTCGCACTCCTGAGCCAGCTGGTGTAACGCCAGTAACGCGGCGCTGGCATAGTCTTCAGGCTGGTAGTGGTGCGCGGCAAACAGGGTAGCCTCGTGGCGCTCGATAAACCGCGTATCCAGCTCTACGTTCTTAAACGCGGGGTGAGTCGCCAGGCGCTGCAAGAAAGCCCGGTTGGTGACCACGCCCTGTATGTCGAGGGCCGCTAGCGCACGGTTAAGCGTAGCCAGGGCGGCGTCCCGGTCACTGCCATGCACAATCAGCTTGGCAAGCATGGGGTCGTAGTGCATGGAAACCGTATCACCGCTTTCCACACCGCTATCCAGGCGCACCTGCTCGGCCTTTAAGTCGGTACCCGCTAAATCGAGCGCAAAGCGAGTAAGCTGCCCCGTGGCGGGTAAAAAGTCCTGATCAGGGTCTTCGGCATAAAGGCGTGCTTCAAAGCTATGCCCGGTGATCGTCAATTGATCCTGCGTGCAAGGCAGCGACTCACCCATTGCCACCCGCAACTGCCATTCAACCAGATCCTGGCCGGTGATCATTTCGGTCACCGGGTGCTCGACCTGCAGGCGGGTGTTCATCTCCATAAAGTAGAACGCCTCGCCTTGGCCTGGCGAAGCATCCAATAGAAACTCAACCGTGCCCGCGCCCACATAGCCAATTTCCTGAGCGGCACGCACAGCAGCATTCCCCATCGCTGTGCGTAGTTCCGGCGTCATGCCGGGGGCGGGAGCTTCTTCGAGGACTTTCTGGTGGCGGCGTTGAACGCTGCAGTCGCGCTCGAACAGGTACACGCCGTGGCCATGGCGATCACAAAACACCTGTACTTCCACATGACGTGGCTGCACCAGGTATTTTTCAATCAGCATACGATCATCGCCGAAGGCGGCCTTGGATTCACGGCGACAGCCTTCCAGCGCCGCCTGAAAGGCCTCGCTTTTTTCGACCACGCGCATACCTTTGCCACCACCACCGGCGCTGGCTTTGAGCATGACCGGGTAACCGATGTTATCGGCCTCGGCCCGGAGCAGGTCATTGTCTTGGTTATCGCCGTGGTAGCCCGGCACCAGCGGTACATCCGCATTGGCCATACGCGCCTTGGCGGCCGATTTATCCCCCATGGCGGCAATGGCTGACGCGGGTGGCCCGATAAAGGTAATCCCTGCTTCTTCGAGCGCTTTTACAAAGGCGCCGTTTTCCGAAAGAAAGCCGTAGCCAGGGTGAATGGCGCCACTGCCGGTGCGCTTGGCGGCGTCAATCACCGCTTCGATATTTAGATAACTTTCGCGCGCGGCGGCAGGGCCAATACGAATGGCTTCATCGGCTTCACGCACATGGCGGGCGTTGGCATCGGCATCGGAATACACGGCAACGGTTTTAAGCCCCATACGGCGTGCGGTGCGCATTACCCGGCAGGCAATTTCACCCCGGTTGGCGATCAGCAGCGTGTCAAAGGGCGTGGTACGCAGGTTAGGTTCAGACGACGTTAGATGGCTCATGAGCGGCGCTCCTTGGCATTGCCGGATAGAGGCGTTTCAGCCCAGGCGGGGCGACGCTTTTCAAAGAATCCAGCCAGTCCTTCCTGGCCTTCCTCGCTAACCCGTAGCTTGGCGATTACCTGGCAGGTTTGTTCGCGCGTGGCGTCACAATCAGGCGACTGGCTGACCGTTTGGAGCAGCGCTTTGGTAGCCTGCTGCGCCTGCGGCGAACCGGCGAGCAGGGTTTCCAGCATGGCATCTACTGCGCTATCCAGTGCGCCGTGTTCAACGACCTGATGGGCCAAGCCCAGGCTGAGCGCCGTAGACGCGTCGATGACTTCAGCGCTCAACGCGTAGCGGCGCATCTGGCGTGCGCCGAGTGCACGCTGCACATAGGGGCTGATAACTGCAGGCGAGAGGCCAATCTTGACTTCCGAAAGGCAGAACCTGGCTTTATCGGAGGCAATAACGATATCGCAGCAGGCGGCCAAACCTACAGCGCCGCCAAAGGCCGCACCCTGAACCCGGCACAGCGTGGGGCAGGGCAGCGTATCCAGGCCATGCATCAGCGTGGCGAGTTTGCGCGAATCGGCCAGATTGTCGTCAACGTCGTAGTTGACCATGCGCTTCATCCAGTTCAAATCCGCGCCCGCTGAGAAGCTGTTGCCTTCAGAGCCCAGCACCACCACGCGTACCTCACCGCTTTTAATCTGCGGCTGAAGCTTGTCGAGGTGTGCATTCAGCTCGGCAATCAACTGGTCATCAAAGGCGTTATGAACGTCCGGACGATTAAGGGTTAAGCGGGCAACACCTGCATCCATGGTTAACGTTGAATTCGTCATGATAGGCCCCTTACATCCGGAACACGCCGAAGCGTGTCTCTTCAATCTCAGCATTCATGGCCGCGGCCAGCGCTAAACCCAGCACATCACGGGTTTGTAGCGGGTCGATCACGCCGTCATCCCATAGCCGGGCACTGGCGTAGTAAGGGTGGCCCTGGTGCTCATATTGTTCGCGGGTGGGCTGCTTGAACGCCTCTTCGTCATCGGCAGTCCATTCGCTGCCTTCGCGCTCATACTGCTCGCGCTTAACCTGGGCCAGTACACCAGCGGCCTGCTCGCCACCCATGACGGAAATACGCGCATTGGGCCACATGAATAGCAGGTTAGGGTCAAAAGCGCGGCCGCACATACCGTAGTTGCCCGCCCCGAAGCTTCCGCCAATCAGCACGGTGAACTTGGGCACCTTAGCGCACGCCACGGCGGTGACCAGCTTGGCGCCGTGCTTGGCGATACCTTCATGCTCGTACCTGGAACCCACCATAAAGCCGGTGATGTTTTGCAGGAAGACCAGCGGAATCTTGCGCTGGGCGCACAGCTCAATAAAGTGGGCGCCTTTGACGGCACTCTCTGAAAACAGCACGCCGTTATTGGCCACAATGCCCACCGGATGGCCATGAATATGCGCAAACCCGGTGACTAAGGTGTCGCCGTAGTAGCGTTTGAATTCATCAAAATCAGAGCTGTCGACGATGCGCCCGATAACTTCGCGAACATCAAAGGGCTTTTTAAGGTCGGTGCCCACAATGCCGTAAAGCTCCAATGGGTCGAGCTTGGGCGGCTCGGGTGCCTGCATGGCAAGCTTGCCGCGCTTTTGCCAGTTCAGACGCGAGATACAGGCGCGGGCAAGCTGCAGGGCATGCATATCGTTTTCGGCATAATGGTCTGCCACACCACTGACTTTGGCATGCACATCAGCGCCGCCCAACGCCTCGGCACTGATGCTTTCACCGGTGGCTGCTTTGACGAGCGGCGGGCCGCCCAGAAAGATGGTGCCTTGCTCTTTAACGATGATCGATTCGTCGGCCATGGCGGGCACATACGCACCGCCTGCCGTGCAGGAACCCATCACCACGGCAATTTGCGGGATGCCTTCGGCCGATAGGATGGCCTGGTTATAGAAAATGCGCCCGAAGTGGTCGCGGTCAGGGAAGACTTCATCCTGACGGGGTAGAAAGGCACCGCCGGAATCGACCAGATAAATACACGGCAGGCGATGCTTACGGGCGATTTCCTGGGCGCGAATATGCTTTTTGACCGTCAGCGGAAAGTAGGTGCCGCCTTTTACCGTGGCATCGTTGGCCACAATCACGCATTCAACGCCTGATACGCGCCCAATGCCGGTCACCACACCGGCGGCCGGTACATCGCTTTCATACACCTTGTGAGCGGCAAGCGCTGAAAATTCTAAAAAGGGCGAGCCTTCGTCGATCAGGTGATCGATGCGGTCACGCACAAACAGCTTGCCACGGCTCTCATGACGCTCACGCGATTTGGTGCCGCCGCCCTGGGCAACGGCGGCGGTGAGTTCATGTAGCTGGGTAACCACGCCGCGCATTGACTGCTCATTGGTCTGGAAGAGCTCGCTACGCGGATTAATCTGAGTGCTGAGAATGCTCATGGCGCGCCTCTACTGGCTTTCGGTGAAGAGTTCGCGGCCAATCAACATCCGCCGAATTTCACTGGTGCCCGCGCCGATTTCATACAGCTTCGCGTCCCGCAGCAGGCGGCCGGTGGGGTATTCGTTGATATAGCCGTTACCGCCTAACAGTTGAATGGAATCCAGCGCTACCTGAGTGGCTTTTTCGGCGCAGTAGAGGATGACGCCAGCGGCATCCTTGCGCGAGGTCTGGTCGCGATCACACGCGGCCGCGACGGCATACAGGTAGGCGCGGCAGGCATTCAGCGTGGTGTACATATCCGCCACTTTGCCTTGCACCAGCTGGAACTCGCCAATCGACTGATTAAACTGTTTGCGCTCATGGATATAAGGCATCACGACATCCATGGCGGCCTGCATAATGCCGACCGGCCCGGCAGCCAGCACGGTGCGCTCGTAGTCCAGCCCGCTCATCAGTACGCGCACACCTTTGCCTTCTTCACCCAGCACGTTTTCAGCGGGGACCTCGCAATCCTGAAACACCAACTCGCAGGTGTTGGAGCCGCGCATGCCCAGCTTGTCGAGCTTCTGCGCCGTGGAGAACCCCGGCATGCCTTTTTCGATCAAGAAAGTGGTAATACCTTTGGAGCCAGCGTCTGGATCCGTCTTGGCGTAGACCACCAGCACATCGGCATCGGGGCCGTTGGTGATCCACATTTTGTTGCCGTTTAAAATGTATTTGTCGCCGACTTTTTTAGCCCGCAGCTGCATGGAGACTACATCGGAGCCAGCGCCGGGTTCGGACATGGCAAGCGCGCCGACGTGCTCGCCGCTGATCAATTTGGGCAGATACTTGGCCTTCTGTTCGGCGGAGGCGTTGCGCTTGATCTGGTTCACACACAGATTGGAGTGCGCACCGTAAGACAGCGCGACAGAGGCGCTCGCCCGGGAGATCTCTTCCATGGCGATGCAGTGGGCAAGGTAGCCCATACCGCTGCCGCCATCCTCTTCAGACACAGTGATGCCTAAAAGGCCCATGTCGCCAAACTTCTTCCATAAGTCGTTGGGGAATTCATTATTGCGGTCGATTTCCGCAGCGCGTGGGGCAATTTCGTTGGCGGCGAAGGCATTGACCTGCTCGCGCAGCATGTTCATTTCGTCATCAAGACCGAAATTCAGTTCTGAGTAGAGAGAATGCATGGTCAATCACCTGTTTATTAGAAATTGTTGATTAGAAACCGTTTATTGAAAAGATTGTTGGGTAGGTAATGAGGCGCCACTAAATCTTAAGTAGACGATGAAGCCTGATTGCGTTCTTCATCGGCTTGTTTTTCGTGTAACTCCTCAAGCGCCTGACGGCAGCGAATCTCGGCACTTTCAAGCTCCAGCTGTACCATGGTGATATCTTTCATCTGCTGTTCAAGCGCTGCCCGGCGCTCGCCGATCTTGTTCAACATAAGCTGCAGCTGTTTTTCACTACCGCTGCGGGTCTCATCCCAAAGCTCAAATAATTCTCGGATCTCCGCTAGTGAAAGCCCCAGCCGTTTGCCCCGTAGGGTCAATTTAAGCCGTACTCGATCCTTACTGCTGTAAATGCGTGTTTGGCCCCGTCGTGCCGGGTGAAGCAGTTCCTGATCTTCGTAAAACCGAATGCTACGGGTGGTGACGTCAAACTCGCTGGCCAGTTCGCTGATCGAGTAGGTTTTGCTCATGGGTTTAATTCTCTTCAAAAGGGGCTGTTCCTATGGAACACTGCTGATGAGGCTAAAACAAGTTTACGTTAACGTAAAGAAGTCATTGCCTAGGTCAATAGTTTAATAACATGTTATAACTCTATGTAAAATAATCGTTTATTGTTTCATTAGCATCTAACGTTATTTTTTGTAGACCAAAGTTGTAATTGTAATTGCCTGCTAGAGATTGCTAGTTTGCACTTAAACCTTACGTATAGGTAAAGATGCATTGCCAGCTAACAATAATAACGAACCTACCTCATTAAAGCGGTAAGGAGCTGGTGAAACGTCAGCACGAGAATCGCTCAGCATAAGAACAACAAGAGGCTTATTGCTCTATGAGTGCAGACAGTACTTCCGCAAACAGTACTTCGACAACAAGCACTTCCCAAGCGCCAGTTCTCGAAACGCGAGGGCTGACAAAAGCGTTCCGTGGCTTTACGGCGGTGGATAACGTTAATCTCAGCGTTCAGGAAGGCCATATTCATGCCCTAATCGGGCCTAACGGTGCCGGTAAGACCACCGTATTTAACTTACTCACCAAGTTTCTTCCGCCAACGCGGGGCGAGATTCTGTATCGCGGTAAACCGATTACCGCGCTTAAATCCAACCAGATTGCCCGGCTGGGTTTAGTGCGTTCATTTCAGATTTCTGCGGTGTTTGCCCATATGACGGCGCTTGAGAACGTACGCGTTGCGCTTCAGCGCCAGCTCGGCACATCCTTTCATTTCTGGAAATCGGAAAAATCCCTGGATCACCTTAACGAGCGTGCCTTGGCACTGCTTGAAGAAGTGGGGCTGCGCGAGTATGCCGACACGTTAACGGTGGAGATGCCCTACGGGCGCAAACGGGCGCTGGAAGTCGCGACGACGCTGGCGCTAGACCCTGTGATGATGCTGCTGGATGAGCCAACCCAGGGCATGGGCGCTGAAGACGTTGACCGCATCGTGGCGCTGATCAAACGCGTTTCCAAAGGGCGGACGGTCCTGATGGTCGAGCACAACCTGAGCGTGGTGAGCCGCCTGTGCGATCAAATCACGGTGCTTGCTCGAGGCGCTGTACTTGCCGAAGGCGATTATCAAAGCGTGTCGCGTAATCCACTGGTGCGTGAGGCGTATATGGGCAGTGACGCCGCTGAACAAGAGAGGGCCAGCGCATGAGTATTGCCGATGCCGCAACCGTTGATACGCAAGCCGCCACGCCCAGCACCCACGCGCAGTCACGCGAGATACTTAGGATAAAAGACCTACACGCCTTTTATGGCGAATCGCACATTCTTCACGGGGTGAATGTTGACGTAAAGCAGGGCGAGCTTGTCACCCTGTTAGGCCGCAACGGCGCCGGGCGAAGCACCACACTCAAGGCCATTATGAACATGGTAGGGCGGCGGACTGGCTCTATCGTCATTAATGGCCAGGAAACGCTGGCGATGAAGCCACACCATATTCCTCGCCTGGGTATTGGCTATTGCCCTGAGGAGCGGGGGATTTTCTCAAGCCTGGATGTTCATGAAAACCTACTGCTGCCGCCCACGGTCAGCTCGGGCGGCATGAGCCTGGACGATATTTATGCCATGTTTCCCAACTTGTATGAACGGCGCAAAAGTCAGGGAACGCGGCTTTCCGGCGGCGAGCAGCAGATGCTGGCCATGGCGCGCATTTTACGTACCGGCGCACGCCTTTTGCTGCTGGATGAAATTACCGAAGGGCTGGCACCGGTCATTGTGCAAAAACTTGGCGAGGTGTTGGTGCTGCTCAAGGCCCAGGGAATGACCATTGTGCTGGTAGAACAGAACTTCCGCTTTGCCGCACCGCTTGCCGACCGCCACTTTGTGATGGATCACGGCCAGATTGTAGAAGAGATTAGCGCGGCACAGTTGCCCGCGCGGCGGGAGCATCTCAATTCGATGTTAGGGGTATAACCAGGTTACGTCGCAACACAACAACAAAGGCCGAAGGGCCAGGAGACGAACATGACGTTGATGAAAAAAACATTGGCTGCCAGCATTGCCGTAGCAGCTGCCTCCAGTATGGCAATAGCGACAGCGCAGGCCGAGATCAGTGACGGCGAAGTACGGATTGGCTACTTGGCCGATATGTCGGGGACCTACCGCGACCTGGCCGGCCCCGGTGGCTTAGCGGCGCTTGAGATGGCGATTGAAGACTTCGGCGGCAGTGTTAATGGCTCGCCCATTGTGGTATTCAGCGCCGACGACCGTAACAGCGCAGACGTCGGTGCCAATACGGTGCGTGAATGGATCGACCAGCGCAACGTGGATATGGTGGCGGGTCTGGTGGCATCCTCCGTCACTATTGCCGTTACCAAAGTGCTCGAAGAGAACAATAGCCTGGGCCTTGTGTCGGGTTCCGCCGCCTCAAGCGTTACCAACGAACACTGCACGCCCAACCATATCCACTGGGTTTACGATACCTACCCGCTGGCCAACGGTACCGCGAAAGCGGTCGTTGAACAGGGCGGCGACAGCTGGTTCTTGCTCACCGCTGATTATGCGTTCGGCCATGCGCTGGAAGCGGATGTCACCAGTGTAGTGGAAGCCAACGGCGGTGAAATTGTGGACGGTGTTCGTCATCCATTCCCTACCAACGATTTCTCCTCGTATATTCTCCAGGCTCAGGGTTCTGGCGCCAAAATTGTCGGCCTGGCCAATGCCGGCGCAGATACGGTTAACGCGATTACCACCGCCAGCCAGTTTGGTTTGACGCAAAGCGGCCAACAGCTGGCGGGCCTGCTGATATTTTTGAATGACGTGCATGCGCTGGGCCTTGAAGCCACCCAAAGCCTGCTGTTAACCACCGGCTGGTACTGGGATATGGACGACCAGGCTCGCGAGTGGTCTGAGCGCTACTTTGAAGAAGTTGGCCGCATGCCCACCATGGTGCAGGCGGGTATCTATTCGAGCACCATGCATTACCTGAAAGCGGTGGAAGCGGCGGGTACCGATGACCCTGAAACCGTGCGTGCCCAGATGGCTGAAGCGCCCATCAATGACTTCTTCGCCCGTAACGGTCGCATCCGCGAAGATGGTCGCATGGTGCACGATATGTACCTGGCGCAGGTGAAAACCCCGGAAGAGTCCACCGGTGAGTGGGATCTTTACGAAATCCTCAGCACCATTCCTGCCGAAGAAGCCTACCGCCCGCTGTCTGAAAGCCAGTGCAAACTGGTACAGAACTAAGCCCCGACTTGGTCATTATTAAGCGTTACCGCTTGGTCGCCGGGTAAGGCGGCTTAAGCGGCGAGGAGATTCGTGCTATGACGATGATATTCGGTGTGCCCATGGCGGTGTTCATGGGGCAGCTTACCCTGGGGCTGGTCAACGGTGCGTTTTACGCACTGTTAAGCCTGGGGCTTGCCGTCATTTTTGGCCTTTTAAAAATCGTCAACTTTGCGCATGGTGCCCAGTACATGCTGGGCGCATTTACGGCCCTTTTGGGGTTTCGCTATCTGGGGATTAACTACTGGCTGGCGCTGATTCTGGTGCCGCTGGTGATTGGTGGGCTAGGCATGCTGGTAGAACGTTTTCTACTACGCCGTATTGCCCATTTGGATCACCTATACGGGCTTTTATTAACCTTCGGGCTGGCGCTTATTTTTGAGGGCACGCTGGTTAACTTCTTTGGCGTGTCAGGTGCCCGCTATGCGACGCCTGAGATACTCCAGGGAGGGTTGGATCTGGGCTTTATGTTCCTGCCCACATACCGAGCATGGGTCTTGGTGGCCGCGCTCAGCATGTGCCTGTTTACCTGGTTTATGATCGAGCGCACTCGGCTAGGCGCCTACTTGCGCGCGGGTACCGAGAACTCGCAGCTGATGCAGGCATTCGGCGTCAATGTGCCGCTGTTGATCACTCTTACCTATGGCTTTGGCGTAGGGCTGGCGGCATTTGCCGGGGTATTGGCGGCACCGCTTTATCCGGTTTCGCCGACCATGGGGTCAAGTCTTTTGATTGTGGTGTTTGCCGTGGTCGTTATCGGTGGGATGGGGTCGATTCTAGGCGCTATTCTCACCGGGCTGGGGATGGGCATTATTGAAGGGTTAACCAAGGTCTACTATCCGGAAGCTGCCAACACGGTGATTTTCCTGGTGATGATTTTAGTGCTCATGTTGCGCCCAGCTGGGCTGTTTGGGAAGGAGGCATAGCTATGACCGAATCACACACCTTGAAAGCGCCTTCCGTGGTGGCAAAACGCCAGCGCCGGGCCAGCCAGCGTCGCACGCTCTTCTATATTGCACTGATAGTGGTGGGATTGGTGGCGCCGTTTTTGGCTTACCCCGTTTTCTTGATGAAAATACTCTGCTTTGCGCTGTTTGCCTGCGCCTTCAACCTGCTACTGGGTTACGCAGGATTGCTGTCGTTTGGCCATGCGGCGTTTTTGGCAACCGGTGGCTATGTAACGGGGTATTTGCTGGCAAGCTACCCGGGGCTTACTCCTGAGCTTGGAATTATTGCCGGTACGCTAGTGGCAACACTGCTAGGCGTGCTGTTCGGCGTGTTATCTATTCGCCGCCAGGGCATCTACTTTGCCATGGTGACGCTGGCGCTGGCGCAACTGATGTTCTTTGTGTTTATCCAGGCACCGTTTACCGGTGGGGAAGATGGCCTGCACGGCGTGCCGCGGGGCTATCTGTTTGGGTTTATTAGCCTGAGCAATAACCTGACGATGTACTACTTCGTGTTTGCGGTTTTTCTGTTTGGGTATGCGCTTATCCAGCGCACCGTGCATTCTCCGTTTGGCCAAGTACTTAAAGCCATTCGTGAGAACGAGCCGCGGGCCATTTCGCTGGGTTACAACGTGGATGCCTATAAGCTGGTGGCATTTGTTATCTCTGCGGCGTTGGCGGGGCTTGCCGGTTCAACCAAAACTGTGGTGTTCCAGTTGGCGTCCCTTACCGATGCTCACTGGCATATGTCGGGCGAGGTCATCCTGATGACGCTGTTAGGCGGGGTGGGCACATTGCTGGGGCCGGTCATGGGCGCCGGGCTGGTTGTCAGCTTGCAGCATATTCTGTCCCAGTCGCCGCTGGGTAACTGGGTGAGCGTGTTGCTGGGGCTGATCTTTGTGGTCTGCGTACTAAGCTTTCGAAGCGGTATCGTGGGGGCGCTTAGCAATATGTATCGTAAAAACTTCAAGTAACTTCAGGCGGTGTAAAGCCGCGCTGTTTTGGTTGAGCAGGCCTTTGAATAGGGCGCCCTTGAGGTGCCTTTTTTGTACATGTAAACGCGCCACTCTACACCGAAGGTCGTGGGCGCCAAATGGTTGCGCAGCACTGGCTTAGGCGATAAGTTAACGTAAACGTCAATTACAACGACAACATCTAATGTGTGCGCACATTAGCGGAGATTGGCCATGAACTTTGAGTTGAGTGAAGACCAGGTAGCCTTTGCCGATATGGCGCGAGCCTTCGCCCAAAATGAGCTTGAGCCCCATGCTGCACAATGGGACGCCGAAGCTATTTTTCCCGTAGATGTTATTCGTAAGGCCGGTGAGCTGGGCTTCTGTTCGCTTTACGCGCCGGAAAGCGTCGGAGGGCTTGGTCTCTCACGGCTGGATGCCAGCATTATCTTCGAGCAGCTTTCAATGGGCTGTACCTCCACCACGGCGTATCTCACCATCCATAACATGGTGACCTGGATGCTCGCGGACTTCGGCCAGCCAGAGGTGGTTAAGCAGTGGGGCGCAAAGCTTGCGACTGGCGAGCTGCTGGGGTCGTACTGTTTAACAGAACCCAATGCGGGCTCCGATGCGGCCTCGCTTAAAACCTCGGCCAGGCGTGAGGGCGATGTGTATGTGCTCAACGGCAGCAAAATATTTATTTCCGGCGCGGGCAGCACTGATTTTCTGGTAGTGATGGCACGTACCGGTAGCGAGGGTGCGGGTGGAGTCTCGGCATTTGCCGTGGATGCCAAGACCGAAGGCATCAGCTATGGGCGCAAGGAAGACAAGATGGGTTGGAACAGCCAGCCCACCCGAATGATTACCTTTGAAGACGTGCGCGTACCCGCGAATCATCTGCTGGGCAACGAAGGCGACGGCTTTAAAATCGCCATGAAGGGGCTGGACGGCGGACGAATCAATATCGCCACCTGTTCTATTGGCACCGCCCAGCAGGCGCTCAATAACGCGCGTGATTACCTGCTGGAACGCCAGCAGTTCGGCAAGCGTTTAGCGGATTTTCAAGCGCTACAGTTTCGCCTAGCGGATATGGTCACCGAGCTGGTCGCCGCCCGCCAACTGGTAAGAATGGCCGCTGCCAAACTGGATGCCGGTCATGCTGACGCTACCACCTACTGCGCCATGGCCAAGCGCTTTGCCACCGATGTAGGCTTTAAAGTATGCGATGAGGCGCTACAGCTTTATGGCGGCAATGGCTACATTAAGGAGTACCCCATGGAACGCTATGTGCGCGATACCCGCGTACACCGCATTCTGGAAGGCACCAATGAAATCATGCGCCTGATCATTTCGCGCCGGGTACTCGCCGAAGGTGCCGCTGAGCTGTAAAAAAACAGGGTTGCCGACATGATCGCGGTCGCCATTTGAGCCGATACGTAAGGATGCTGAATGAGTAGCGTACTGTTTACCGAACACGCCACCCAGGATGGCCACACGGTGGTTGAAATCAAGCTTAATGCTGAGCGTTCGCTCAACGCGTTAACGCTGGACATGATCGACGCCATTCTGCCGCAGGTGGATGCCTGGGAGGCGGACGAGCGGGTTGTTGCCATACTGTTGGATAGCGCTGGTGAAAAAGCCTTTTGCGCCGGTGGTGATGTGGTCACGCTGTATAAAGCGATTAACGGGGAAGCTGACCCGAGCTTTCCCGAGCGCTTTTTTGAAAGAGAGTACCGCCTGGATTACCGGCTACACACTTACCGCAAACCAATTATTTGCTGGGGCAGCGGCATTGTAATGGGCGGCGGTATGGGCCTGCTCAGCGCCAGTAGTCATCGTGTGGTGACTGAAACCTCCCGGCTGGCCATGCCGGAAGTGACGATTGGCCTGTATCCGGATGTGGGTGCCAGCTGGTTTTTAAACCGTCTGCCGAACGGCATGGGGCGTTTTCTGGCCATGACCGGCGCGCAGATCAATGCATCAGATGCTCTTTACCTGGGCCTTGCCGACCGTGGCATTGCCAGCCATCGACGGGAAGAATTGCTTCAGCAACTGACCAGTGCCACTTGGGGAAGCGGTGAGAAGACCGATGCCCATGGCGTGGTCAATCAAGCGCTGCGCGAGCTTGAGCAAGCCTCTAAAGCAGAGTTTGCCGCGCTGGAAACCCCCATACGACACTTCGCGCCATTAATTCGCGAGCTGATGGACCACGATACCGTCGAGCAAAGGGTGGCCGCCGTACTGGCGGTAGAAAGTGAGGATAAATGGTTCAGCAAAGCACAAAAGACGCTGGCGCATGGTAGTCCGGTCTCCATTCGGCTTATCCATGAGCAGCTAACGCGTGCCCGGCACATGTCGCTTGCCGAGGTGTTCCAGGCAGAGCTGGCGCTTTCCGTGCAGTGCTGTCGCCATCGGGAGTTTCCAGAAGGCGTACGCGCATTACTGGTGGATAAAGATGGTTTGCCAGGCTGGACGTATTCAGCGGTAGGGGAAGTGGAAGATCACTTTATGGATGCGCTGTTAGCATCACCGTGGCCCGATAGCCCACTCGCGGACCTGAAGTAAATAAGCCGTACCGCCGGGGTGCTAAAACGGACACTGCCAACATTTCATGATCAATGGTTATTACCAGCAGCTCGTTACTCGCCGTTTGTTATTAGCTGCTTTTATTAACTGTTTGTTATTAACAATAAGGACAATCGTTATGGCTACTGTGGCATTTATTGGTTTAGGCAATATGGGCGGCCCGATGGCGGCTAACCTGGCGAAAGAGGGTTATACCGTGCGTGCGTATGACCTTTCTGAACAAGCGCTTGAAGCTGCTAAAGATCACGGCTGTGAAGTGGTAGGCTCGGCACGTGAAGCGGCTGCCGAGGCTGACTTTGTTATCTCCATGTTGCCTGCAGGCAAGCACGTGAAGGCGCTTTACGTTGATGGCGATGAGGCGTTGTTCGAGGTGATCAAACCAGGCGCTTTGGTGATTGACTGCTCCACCATTGATGCCGACACGGCGCGTAGTGTCGCGGCCATTGGCGAACAGCGCGGGATCGACTTTGTCGATGCTCCGGTATCGGGTGGGGTGAGCGGTGCGCTGGCGGGTACGCTGACGTTTATTGTCGGCGGGTCAAAGGCCCAGTTTGAAAAAGTGACGCCTGTGCTAGGCGTAATGGGCAGAAACATTTTCCACGCGGGCGACCATGGGGCAGGGCAAGTGGCCAAGGCGTGTAACAACATGCTGCTTTCGGTGTTGATGGCGGGTACCTGCGAAGCGATCAACATGGGCGTCAAAAATGGCCTCGACCCTGCGGTGCTTTCTGACATTATGCGAAAAAGCTCCGGCGGCAACTGGGTGCTCAATGTTTACAACCCCTACCCAGGCGTAATGGAGGATGTGCCCGCTGCCAACGCGTATCAGGGCGGGTTCCTGGTGGACCTGATGATGAAAGACTTGGGCCTTGCCATGGATATCAGCCAGCAAAGCGCCTCCCCCGTGCCGATGGGGTCCGCCGCCCGCACGCTGTTTACTCAGCATAAGGCAAACGGCAACGGCCAGCTCGACTTCTCAAGCCTGATACAGTTCTATCAGGATAAAGAGGGTGAGGGGTGAGGGGTGAGGGGTAAGGTGTTGTAGCGCGCGGTAACGCATCTTGTGAGGAACGAACAAATGCGGCACCCGCAGCGGCGGCCCGGCGCGAAAGGGCGGCGAAGCCTCCTCACACCCAAGCTACCTTTATCTCATGGCGTGATCAGGTAAACTCTTAAAAAACCAACCAATAAGGAACATTATGATTACGCTTTGGGGCCGCGATAACTCTACCAATGTTAAAAAAGTGCGCTGGGTGCTTAACGAGCTGGAAGTGCCGTTTGAACAAATTCAGGCGGGGCTCCAGTTCGGGGTCAACAACACACCCGAATACCAGGCCATGAATCCTAATGGGTTGGTGCCGTTACTCAAGGACGACGCCACCGACAGCCTATTGTGGGAATCCAACACCATCATCCGCTACCTGGCCGCGCAGTATGGCCAAGGCAATTTGTGGATTGAGCAGCCTGCCAAGCGCGCCCAGGCAGAAAAATGGATGGACTGGGCCAACAGTACGCTTTCCCCTGCGCACCGAGTAATTTTAATGGGCTATGTGAGAACGCCCGAAGCGCAGCGCGATAACGCCGCCATTGAAGCAGGCATGCAAGCCTGCGAAAAGCTGTTTGAACTGCTGGATAACGCACTCGCCAACCAGGCATGGTTCTCTGGCGAAGCGTTTGGCCTGGGCGACATTGCCGTTGCGCCCTTCGTTTATAACCTATGGAACATCGGCCTCACCTGGCAACCGCGCCCCCACTTGGAACGCTGGTATCAGCAGCTAACCGAGCGCCCCGTGTTCCGCGACGTGGTGATGATCCCGGTTACCTAAACCTAAACCGCCTCATACGAATAGCCGCACCCTTCGCGGGTGCGCTAACGCTTACACCGCGCTACAAAATCTAAAACATGTGAAATCTCAAACCTGTAGCGCGCGGTAACAAGTAGCGAGCGCAGCGAGAAACGCGACACCCGCAGCGGCGGCCCGGCGCGAAAGGGCGGCGCAGCCGCCCCAACTCGAAGTGGCTAAAAACTCGCCTCCAACACCGCCAACTCACCATCCAGCCTCTGCAATACTTCACAATCTATCCCACACCGCTCGGCACGCTCAATCAACTACAAAATCTGAAATATGTGAAATTTCAAACGTGTAGCGCGTAGTAACAAGTAGCGAGCGCAGCGAGAAACACGGCACCCGCAGCGGCGGCCCGGCGCGAAAGGGCGGTGCAGCCGCCCCAGGCCCGCGCAAAGCTTCACAACCCACCCCATACCGTTCGCCACTCTCAATCAACTACAAAATCTGAAATATGTGAAATTTCAAACCTGTAGCGCATGGTAACAAGTAGCGAGCGCAGCGAGAAACGCGGCACCCGCAGCGGCGGCCCGGCGCGAAAGGGCGGCGCAGCCGCCCCAAGCCCGAGCAAGCCTAAAACCCCGCCTCCAACACCGCCAACTCACGATCCAGCCCGAGCAACGCTTCACAACCCATCCCATGCCGCTCGGCCCGCTCAATCAAAGGCCCCAAAATAGCACCACGCTCGGTAAGCCGCTTGGCCTCAACATCCTGCAACATCGACGCCTTGTTATTCGCCGTCTTCTCAATAACATTCCACACCAACGCCAACCACGCGTCCAAACCGCTCCCCCCGCTGGGCGCTTGAATACCTTCGGCCAACATAATCGCCGCCACTTCCTCAGCAACCGCCTCAACACAGCCTGCGTAAGCAGCGCCACGCAACTCGCCATTATAAATCCCATTTAACGCCACCAACGGATTAATCGCCGCATTCACCGCCAGCTTCTGCCACAGGCGGCTACGAATATCATCCACCGCCGTGGCCGCAAGCCCCGCTTGGCTAAGCTGATGCGCTAACTGCTGTGCCAACGCGCCGTGGCGATTCTCCAGATCCCCCACAAACGTATGCCCACGCCCCGCATGCACCACGCCATCATCACCGGTTAGATAAGCGCCCTCCGTCGTGGTCGCGCACAACACCGGCCCCGGCCAACGTTCAGTCAGCCTCGGCTGAGCCAAAAAACCGTTTTGCCACAACACCAGCGGGGTAGTTGCGGGAATAATGCCCGCCACGCTTTCCAGCGCCGCTTCAGCAGCCATCGCCTTGGTGGTGATATGTACAAAAGCAGGCGGCGCTGGCGCATTGGCTACTAGTTGCGAGGTGGTTACCACATTTAAATGCTGGCTACGCGCCTCGCCTTCGGGTGTTGTTATTGTTTGTTGCTCAGGTAGCGCACGGCGGCCGACTAAGGTGATGTCAGCAAGAGGAGAGAGCGAATGGGCTAACAGGCGACCGATGGCGCCAGGGCCGAGAATCCAGTGTGAAGTCATCGAGTGCGTACTCAGGGGCGGTGTTGCCGATCAGCTTACCCTTTTTGTTGCAAGGAAATGAAGGCGAGTAAAAGTGATGGTATGTAAGGCTAATTTCTAGTGACGTGCGGGCGTGCAATCTGCTAGCGTTAGGGCTAATTAGATTTGGTCCTTGTGGCGTGTTGAGTGGGTTAATTGTGGTTTTTGATGCTGCAGTGAATAGCGGCTGACTGCCTGCTTTGACCCAAAGCGGACTTCGCTGAAACCGGATGTTCATAAGTGCCTTTGGCTCACAATGCGCGTTTTTCTGGTAGGATTCGAAATATGAATGCTTGTTTTTCTGGAGCGACTTCTTCAAAGTTTTTATGAAACAAGGTGTTAGGGGAAAGCTATTGACGTTTATGTGCAATATCCAAAGGATGGTGAAAATGTTAACGCACATGCGCATTTTCTGGCAAAGCGCATCGCGTAGGCGGCATTTATTTCACTAAATTTCAATGCATTATAACTATATGGCCAGGATGGTGGTGGCCAGAAAAACATGCATGCGCACTAATAAACTGTTAACACTCTCAAGGAGTGCTGAGTGATATCAAAGAAAGAGCTGAAAGACCTAGCAATCGCTCTTGGTAAAAAGTATTTGTTCCCAGACTTTACTAACAAGCTCACGTGGTTTGTTGTTACAGTTGGTGGAACAATTATTTTGACCCCAACCGCTTTTAAACAGATATTTTATAACTGGCTAGTCGCAAACTTTAACTTGAATTATGGAGCGAAATTCACGTTTTCAGAGCTAGAATCAAGTGCAGCTGACTATACTTTGGGTTTTTCTCTCATCGCATTAGCATTAATTCATAACGTCGCAAACAGGTACTTTATTTATAAAACCGGTGACATCGCAGCAACCGAAGCAAAGGAACTAGAGGCTGTAGATCGTGCGTTGTTTGAGCGATTTCTAGCAGAGTTTCCCTCTAACTCAAGATCGGTGGTTCTTCTAAAAGAGCATGACTTCGGTAATTCCTACCATGACAATAATACCGACGAAATTGATCGCTTCGTAGACACATGGAATACCGCAGAAACAGAGTTTTTAGATCAGGAGCTTGAGGCTGCTCGCAAGGAGCTATACCAAAAAATGCATGGATTTATATATAAGCTAGCGCAAAGCTCTGGGTATATTCACGCAGGCCCTATGCTGTCCGCTGTTCCCGATGCCTTCCGGGGAGCTTGGGATTGGCCTGAACATGTCGATTTACGAATTAAAGAACTTAATGAGGAAAGTACCGAGTGCTATGAACTTCATCAGCAGTTCGTCATGCTTGGGCGGCGTAAACTAAAGTGCTAACACCTATGACGATATTATCTCGAACCTGCCGTCCTAACAAAAAAGCGTCAACGCGGGCCGGCTTCTCCGCCCGATTGCGCTCCGAAGCCGGTCGGTTACGCTAATCGTTATATGAGGAAGTTATGAAGGACCGCTTCTGGTCGAAATAAGTATGATCGAGCATATAGGTGCTATCGACCCAAAGCGGCCCTCCCGGAGAAAGCAGTATGCTAATTCAGCGGTGTTATGCTGCCAGCACGATAATCTATGTTAAACCTCGCCGAGAAAATATTCGCGACTTATGAGAAGAATTTCTGATTTTCTATCAAGAAAGGAATGGGCCGGTATAGGCGTCATTGTGGCTATAATAGGGATTGCTGTAGCGATATGGTTGGCGCCGATCCCAAAGGTTGAACCAAAGATCGAGGAGAAGCCTCAAACAACGGCTGTCCAGAATTCCGTAGCTAACCTGTCTAGTTTAAATTCGATAGTTAATGCAATAAATGCATCGAGCCAAGACAACCTTGATAAAATTTACGAAGGGCTGATTGCTTTACTTGCTGAATCTAATGCAAGTAATAATCTAATGAGCATCGTTGAGCGTTGGAAGGAACCGCTAGCGGCTAAGATTTTAGGTGATATGGTAGTTATATCTACGATAGACCAATATAAAATTGACGGATTTATTCTTTTTTTTGGTTTGGATACCGAATCCCTTATATCGGCCTCTTATGACTTTGGGGTAGGGATTCAAGCAATAAAAGTTTTTGAAACAAAGCAATCATCACCTGAGTATTTAGTAAGCGTAAAATACATGACCCAAAGTGGTACTGGATTATATGGTGAGTCAGTCAGAATTTACGCATTAGGTAACCAGATAGTCACTGAAGCACTTGACAAACCATACTATGAATACATAGATGGTTCGTGGGGGGCTTATAAGTCAGATGTCAAATTCGAACAAAACAATAAAATAATAATGGATGGTGTTTTTCCAAAATTGACCACTATAGGGCGAGTTACGTATACAAAAACAGATAATCAAGAAATGCAGGTTGAACTACCAAAAGAAGAATATACGTGGGATTCTAATAGATCGATATTTAAGCAAGTATCTGGAAGACAAGCAGCAAACCGAAAAACGATGTCAGGGATGTATGCCGACTATGCTGAGCCGAATGGTGATTGGTATGAGGTGCCTCGTGATTCCAATGAAACCGATTTTAGCCCGGAGCAATGGTAGGTAAATTGGGATTTAACAAAGCGCTGCTGTCGGACCAATTTTCCGTTGTGCTCCAAATTATCCGCAGAGCGCAGTGTTAGGCAGCGTCAATAACGGAGATGATTATGAGTGAAACTGCCTCAACAATAATTAAACTTCTTTCAGCATTAACTTCACCGAAAGCGGCAGTGAAGTACCTTTCAGTTTCTGTGTCCATTGTCATATCTTGGAAATACTTTAGTGAGCTTGCGAAGTCCTTAGGAACGCCAGAGGAAAATATCTCTATCGTAGTCTTACTTGCAGGCGTAGGTTTAGGATCAATAGTCGGGCAAATCATTATCTGGTTAGGTGAGATGGTCTGGAGCTTTGTGTCAGGAAAGCTGGAGGCTAGAAAAAATACTCAGAAAGAAATTAAGGAAAAAGCTGAAAGCGACCTAAAAACGGCCAATGATAACGAGGCCCTTTTGCGAAAATATACAGGGTCATTTGAACATTTGGGTTGGGAATCAAAAGAAAAACTGCGCGAATTGACTCTACGGGACATCACGCTAGATTTTTCAAATTTGGCTTTTAAAGCGTTACTCGAAAATAAATACGTCAAACTTATTTCACAAATATCAAATAGAAATTATCTAGTTGCTCTTAATCCAGTTATTGTTGAGGTAACGAAGGCCACCTGGGAGCAAGAGATTAAAGCGAACGTAGATGACTATTTCCTTGAAATGACGTCAGAAAAGAGCAAGGTTTTGGAACTCATGGAATTCAGGAAAGCAGATGATAATTCGCTAATAGATTTCGACATTAGCTCTACGATCTTTCCGTATTATTCTTGCATCAGGAGAGAGGCTGAAGATGAGAACGGGTTCTGGTTGTGCTTCCGTTCATATTATCTCGATGAGTTCTCAAACAGAACGGGAAAGGAGTACCAAGAAGAAACTTGGATCGACAAGGGTAGAATTTTGCCCTCAGCAGAAAGCGAGGCTGAAAGTGCCTAACAAAGCCAGTCAGAGGAACCAAAAAACCGTCGCTTGCTGTGGTCTTTCGGCACCTGCTGGCGGCGATATATCAGCATTCCCTCAATGGCCGCTTTTGGCCGATACCAGAAGCTAGCCAGAAACCCTGCCTAGCTTCCATCCAACCTAAATCCCTAGTCAGCCCACCCCGCAGACAACACCGGCAGCCAAAGCGCCAAGGCAACCAGCGTTGCCAATAGCACCGGCGGCGTAATCAGCAGGCCGATTTTCATATACTGGCCCCAGCCAATTTTGTATCCCTTGCCCGCTAGTACGTGTAGCCAGAGCAGGGTGGCGAGGCTGCCAATGGGGGTGAACTTGGGTCCCAGGTCATTACCAATCACGTTGGCGTAGACCATCAATTCCTGAGTGACGGCAGGCACGTTCGCTTGATCAATTGCCAGCGCGCCGACCAGTGTCGAGGGCATATTGTTCATTACCGAGGCGACGATGGCGGAAAGGAAGCCGGTGCCCAGCGTGGCAATAAAGTCACCCTGTTGTGCCAGCCACTCAAGCGCCAGCGCGCCATAATTTGTCAGCCCTGCATTACCCAGCCCGTAAACGACGAGATACATGCCGATTGAGAACAGCACTATCTGCCAGGGGGCGCCACGTAACGCATCTGATACGGAGACGATGGCGCCACGGCCTGCTTGCCACCAGCGTCCGGCAATTGCCATTAGCAGCACGGCGGCTGTTCCCGTTACAAAGGCGATGGGAATGCCCAGCGGAGCGGTCACGAAGTAGGCGATCAGCAGCGTTGCCAGCAACGGAAACGCCACTCGAAAGATTAGCGGGTCCTTTATAGCTGAGCGCGGTGGGTCGAGGTTTTCGACAGCGTAGTGTTTAGGAATGCGGCGGCCAAAGGCTATCCAGAGCACGGCAAGCGTGGCCGCTACTGACACCAGATTCACCGGCACCATGACCGCCGCATAGCGATCAAAACCAATATCAAAATAATTAGCACTGACGATATTAACGAGGTTAGAGATCACCAGGGGCAGGCTGGCCGTATCGGCAATGAACCCTGTGGCGATGATGAAGGCCAGCGCCGCAGGCGGCTCAAACTTCAGGCGCAACAGAATAGCGATCACAATGGGCGTTAGCAGTAGGGCGGCGCCATCGTTAGCGAAGAAGGCGGCAATGACCGCGCCGAGTAACACGACCAGCGGGAAAAGCAGATGCCCGCGTCCGTTGCCCCAGCGCGTCACGTGCAGCGCGGCCCAGGCGAAGAACCCCGCTTCGTCTAAAATCAGGGAAATAATGATCAGGGCAACGAACGTAAAGGTGGCATCCCAGACGATATCCCACACCACAACGATATCAGCCAAATGCACCACGCCCATAAGCAATGCTACTAAAGCGCCGCCCAGTGCGCTCCAACCGATACCCAAACCTTTAGGCTGCCAGATCACCAGCACCAGGGTGACGACAAAAATGGCCAGTGCCAACATGAAAAGACCTTACGTCAGTGAGTGTTTTGGTTAACGCGGCGAGAGAGTTCTTCAGCACTCTCGACACGCTCTGAATAGCGATCGGTAAGATAAGCGGACTTGTCGCGCGTCAACCAGGTGAATTTCACCAGTTCCTCACACACATCGACGAGACGCATATAAAGAGGTGAGGGCTTCATGCGCCCGGCATCGTCAAATTCGGTGAACGCTTTAGGTACAGAGGATTGGTTAGGGATGGTGATCATGCGCATCCAGCGCCCGAGGATTCGCATCTGGTTAACGGCGTTAAAACTCTGGCTGCCGCCAGACACTTCCATCACCGCCAGCGTTTTGCCCTGAGTAGGGCGAACACCGCCGAGCGATAGCGGTATCCAGTCGATTTGCGTTTTCATAATGCCCGTCATCGCACCATGCCGTTCGGGGCTGACCCACAGCATGCCTTCGGACCACTGAGCAAGGTCGCGCAGCTCTTTTACCTTCGGGTGATCGGCCTCTGAATCATCTGGCAGCGGTAAGCCCGAAGGGTTAAAGGTGCGTACTTCACAGCCGTACCAGCGCAGCAACCTCGCCGCTTCTTCGGAGGCCAAGCGTGAAAAAGAGCGTTCGCGCAGAGAGCCGTAAAGCACCAGAATCCTGGGGGAATGACGCGGCGCATCGGGCCCCGTCAATACGTCCACGTCAATCGGCTGAAGCTTTTGGAGATCAATGTTGGGCAGGTCGTTGAAACTGATAGGTTCGCTCACGGGTGGCTGCCCTTAAGGTGCACTACCTCACCATCTTCTTTGGTAAACGTCGTTACGGGGTTGGCCAATAATTCGAGTACACGCTCTGAAGGGCGGCACAGGCGTGCGCCTTTTTCCGTTACCACAATGGGGCGATTGATCAGGATGGGGTGCGCGATCATGGCGTCTATCAGTTGATCATCGCTTAATGCTGGATCATCGAGATTGAGCTCTTCAAAGGGCGTGCCCTTGCGGCGCAGTAGCTCTCTTGGGGTAATCGCCATCATCGAGATCAGTTCGACCAACCGCTCGCGGCTGGGTGGTGTTTTCAAGTACTCGATGACGTGCGGTGTCTCACCGGACGCTTCGATAATCGCTAGCGTATTACGCGAGGTGCCGCAGGCTGGGTTGTGATAAATCGTCGTTTTCAAAAGGGTTATTCCTTCTCGGTAGTGAGAGAACAGTCAGTAAAGGCCGTCAGAAGCGGCTCACAAATCTCTGGGTGCCCCGCACAACAATCGCGAACCATAAAGCCCAGGATTTGTTGCATATGGCCGAGATTAGCGCGATAGATAATGGAACGACTCTGCCGATGGGAGCTGACCCATCCTGCCCGTGAAAGCACTGAAAGATGCGCCGACATCGTGTTATGGGGCACCGATAACTGGCGCGCAATTTCCCCCGCAGGAAGGCCTTCGGGCTCATGGCGTACCAAAAGCCGAAAGGCTTCAAGACGCGTTTCCTGAGAAAGGGCACTAAAACTGGCCGTGACGTTTTTAATTTCCATATGTCCAGTATTATAGACATATTGGAAAATAGCAATCACATTAGCTTGTGTGCAGTGTTTGGAATGTTAGATCTAAGCGTTGGTCGTCAGGCGTTGCCACCGAAGGTTTTGCGCCAATCGCGTGGACTAACTTGATGGCGCTGCCGGAAATGTTGGCGGAAAGACGTCGCTGTATGAAAGCCCGCCTTTTCTGCAATCGCTTCTACCGACAACGAGGTGGTTTCCAAAAGCTCACGCCCACGCCGTAACCGCTCGCTCACCAGCCACGCCACGACGGTCATGCCGGTGGCTTTTTGGAAGTTTCGCGTAAAGGTACGGCGGCTCATGGCGGTGCGCTCAGCAAGCTCGTCAATCGTGTGCGATGCCGATAAGTTTTCTCGTAGGTAGTCGAGCAGGCGATTGATATGCGCATCTTGGGTTGAGGCGGCAACCGGCTGCTCTATGAACTGCGCTTGTCCACCTTCCCGATGGGGCGGAACGATCATGGCACGGGCCACCTTGTTGGCAACCTGCGCGCCATAGTATTCGCGTACCAGGAATAAGCAGCAATCCAGGCCAGCAGCGGTACCGGCCGACGTCACTAGACGGTCTTCCTCCACATAGAGCGCATTGGTGTCCAGCGTAACGTTGGGAAAGCGGCCACTAAAATCCTGCTCGGCCATCCAGTGGGTCGACGCCCGCCTGCCATCCAACAGCCCGGCGTAAGCCAGCGCATAGGTACCGTAACACAGCCCCACGACGTGAGCGCCACGCTCATGACAGCGGACGAGCGCCTCACATAACTCTGGCGGCGGTGCTTCATTCAGGTCGTGCCATCCAGGCACTATCGCAATATCCATGTTATCCAACAGTTCTAAACCGCCATCGGGCTTCACTGTCATCGACCGTTCGCCTTCGATGGAATTTCCCCCAGGTGCCACAATGGAAAGATTGAACAGCGTGCGATCAGACAACGCTATACCAAACACCATATAGGGCACGGAGAAGTGGAAGGGGCTGAAGTGTGGGTGAAGGATCAGGCCGACATTGGGTAGAGACAAAGCGTGACTCCTGCTATGCGTTTTATAACCTGCTATGCGTTTTATAAACAGTAGCATCATGGCCCAAAAGTTTCGATAAATGTCTTTCAGGCCAATTCTTTTGTTGATTGAGCCTCTCTAAACTACTTGCCATTACCCGTAACGAATTTAAGGAAGTACACAGATGCTCATCAAGACCCTCGCTAGTTCTCTCGCCATCGCCACGGCCCTTATCGCTCATAGCGCATCCGCGGACTCGCTCTCTCAGGAGGCAACACAGCAGGTGCAGCAGATCCGCAATGCGACGGTGAAGATTACCTATGGGGATACCACTTTCCTGATTGACCCTATGCTGGCCGAGCAGGGGGCCTATGCGGGCTTTGAAGATACCTACCGTAGCGAGTTGCGTAATCCGCTGGTTGGGCTGCCAATGCCGGTGGAAGATGTGATCGGCGATATAGACGCTGTCATCGTCACTCACACGCACCTCGACCACTGGGATGCCGCCGCGCAGGAGCAATTGCCGAAGGACATTCCCTTGTTCGCTCAGAATACCGCTGATGCCGAGCTGATTCGCTCACAGGGATTCAGAGATGTGCGCATTCTTGAGGCCAGCGCCGAGTTCGGCGGCGTACAGCTTCATAAGACGGGCGGCCAGCATGGCTCCGATGCTCTCTATGCTGTTCCTGAGCTGGCGCAATCACTAGGTGAGATCATGGGTGTCGTCTTCGAAGCTCCGGGGCAGAAAACGACGTATTTAGTCGGCGATAGCGTATGGCGCGATGAGGTCGAACAGGCAATGGAGCGCTACAACCCAGAGATGATCGTGCTGAATACCGGTGCTGCCGAGGTAGACGGTTTCGAAGGTGATCCCATCATTATGGGCAAGGAAGATACCCTGCGTACCCACCAGAAAGCCCCGGATGCCACCATCATCGCGGTGCATATGGATGCCGTAAACCATATGACGCTAAGCCGTGACGAACTGGCCGATTACGTGCAAAAAGAGGGAATTCAGGAACACGTACTTATTCCTGCCGATGGTGAGGTCATTTCCTTCTAATCCCAAGGCCGCTTCTTTATATAGCGGCCTACTTCTTCTTGCCAGCCTATTGGCAAACGCTACTGAAAAGGATTGATAATATGAGTCATCGCGCAATCATTGTCGTCGATATCCAAAATGAGTATTTCCCCGGCGGCAAGCTGCTGTTGAACGGTATTGAAGAGGCTGCCACGAACGCAGCTAACGTCATTGAACATGCCCGGTCGGCAAACGATCTTGTCGTCTATTTTCAGCATGAATCTGCCGATCCAGACATTCCTTTTTTCACCCCTGGTACGCAAGGGGTAGCGATCCATCCCATGGTCGCGCCGTTGGGCGAGGAAACGGTACTAGTGAAGCATTTTCCTAACTCGTTTCGTGAGACCGGTTTGCAAGAGCTATTGGACCAGCAAAATATTGAGGAGGTCGTCATTATTGGCGCAATGAGCCACATGTGTATCGATGCCACCAGCCGTGCAGCGTCGGATTTGGGTTACAAGACGACGATTATCCACGATGCCTGTGCCACGCTGGATCTTGAATTCGATGGCGTGACGGTGCCAGCGCCTCAGGTTCACGCAACGATAATGGCAGCCTTGGCCTTTGCTTACGGTACGGTCACTACAACAAAGCAGTATATTGGCTAACGCCATCGCGTTGTGCGACGTGGCCGCCTCATCGCCGCCTTCGAAGCCTTACGGGTGGAAGGCGGCTTTTGATTCTTGCTCGTCATAAAAGCGGACGGCTAGCAAGTTCAAGGCCTAGTACTATCAAAAAGAGCAAAAAGCACTGACGAAACCGCTGTGGGCTAATCCGCATCCGTATATATTGACCCGCCCACATTCCGATCAGCGCAGGAATAATCGCCAAGGCGGACGTACCTAGTTGCGAGACCTGGAAAGCATCATGGGCGAACAGTCCTAATGCTAGTGCAAGCGTGGAAATGGTGAACGATAAGCCCAGGGCTTGCACGAATTCTTCCCGGCTCATATTAAGCGAGGCAAGGTACGGCACTGCTGGCATCACGAATACACCTGTTGCGCCAGTGACGACTCCTGTTATCAAGCCGATAACCGGAGAAAGCCACCGCTCCAGGAACGTGGAAACGGAGAAGGCGGGGACAAGCAGCGTATAACCGGCATAGACAATCAAAGCGACGCCGAGCCCAAACCCAGACCAGAGTGGGTCTACGCGGACTAATAAGGCAGCACCAGCGATGGTGCCCAAGCAGATACACAGCATCATTGGCCAGAGCCGCTGCATCAGCTGTGTAATCGATGGGCCAGAAAACAGCTGCCAGACATTGGTCACTAAAGAGGGCAGAACGAGAAGGGCAGCAGCGCTCGCCGGTGGCATCGCTATAACAAGTAAACCCATCGCGACGGTTGGCAGCCCCATTCCAGTGACACCTTTCACCACGCCAGCAATCAAAAAAGTGCCAATCAGGAGCAAAAGATACAGCATGAGATCGTGCATAGAAGGCTCGTGTTAAGGAACGGCTGAGAGCTAAACTGAAGCTCAGGATAATACCCGGCACAATGCGGAATTATTAGATCACCTTTCGGATAACCCGACTGACTGAGTTTCTGCCAAGCAGGCTTGGCTTAGGGGAGAGTGCACTACAGGATCATATTAACGAACAGGCATGTGCCGCAGGTCGCCTGCTTGATCTGCGAATTCGCATGAAAACATACGAAGGTGTGTGCGAGATGTTTTTTCACAGGGTGGGCATCGACCTATTGCACGGTTCTCCTGCTAACTGTTCAGCACCTGTTAACCGTGCGGGTTAACCAGACTTGCCCGCTAACGTCGTTAAAACATTTGGCGCAAGAATTTGTGAAAGGACTTCAGGCTCTTTTTGGTCTGGCGTGTACCACAAGTAGAGAGGTACCCCTGAGCGGCCGTGTTGCTCCAAAAAAGCGGTGATGGCTGGGTCACCATTGGTCCAGTCACCTTTCATGGTGATCACATCCGCCTGCGCAAATGCTTGTTGCGTGCTGGCTGTATCAATGGCTCGCTGTTCGTTCATATGGCAAGTGACGCACCAGTCTGCGGAAAAGTAGACAAAGATGGTTTGCTCCTGTTGCCGAAGTTCGGCCAAGCGGTCCGCGTCAAAGTCGAGTGTGCGTGTGGTGGGTGAATTTGCGGCGGCATTAATGGGCGCCTCGTGGCCCGCAAAGGAGCCGGGAACGAGGATGCTTCCCGCCAGCGCGAGTACGGCCGCGAGTGCTGCCGGTATCCAGACCAAGCGCTTGCCGTTGCGTTGGCGCAGGCCGGTGAACCAAAGTCCTATCGCCAGTAGTAAGATCAGAGCGAGGCTTGCAATCATGCCGTTATTGCTGAGCTGGCGGCCAAGCACCCAAGCTAACGCTAAAGCGGTTAGGAACATTGGGATGGCCATGATATGCCGAAAGGTCGCAAGCCAAGGGCCCGGCCGAGGAAGGCGGCGACGAAGCATTGGTATGAAACCAAGCAGCAAAAACGGTAAGGCAATGCCCAAGCCCAAGCCCACGAAAACCGTCAGTGCGGCAACCGTAGGGAGTACCAGGGCGGCGCCAAGCGCTGTGGCCATAAATGGGCCGGAGCAAGGTGTTGCGACGAAAGCGGCAAGTACGCCCGTCCAGAAAGCACCGGCCATGCCCTCCTGGCTAGCCAGTTTGGAGCCAGCATTGATGGAGCCTAGTTCAAAAAGGCCTGCCAGGTTAAAGCCAATCGCGGCAGTCAACAGTGTAAGCACCACAATGACCCGTGGGTCTTGCAACTGGAATGCCCAGCCAACGTGAGTACCGGCTGCGCGCAGAGCAATAATCGTTGCGCCCAGGATCAAGCAAACGAGGACCACACCGGCGGTATAGGCTAGCGCCTCACGCCGGGCTTCGCGTTGACCACCGGACAGGCGTGCAAGGCTAAGAACCTTAAGGCTGAGAATAGGGAAAACGCAGGGCATGATATTGAGCAGAACGCCGCCCAGTACGGCGCCGAGAAATGCGGTCAGTAGTAATGTAGAACTACTTTGTACGCCAGCTGTGCTTGTGTTTGGTGTTGGCGCACCATCACTACGGCTAACCAATGCTAAACCGGTTCCATTGCCCAGCGACAGAAGTGCTTCGAACTTGTCAGGTGGATTGTCTGTCTGCCAGTATTTTGCCAACTGGGTTTCAATAATCAATGTGTCGCCTTCACGACTAAAAACCTGCTCAGACGCGGGATCAGCCACGTTATCGGTGGCAACAAACAAGTGTGGATCGTTGAGTTCCACGCTGGTGGGTAAGGGGATGCTTAAGCGCAGTTGGTTATCATCGGTCGTCACAAAGCTGGCTTGCGAACCGAGAGGCCTGGGAAGCTCGCGCCGCCATTCATCGAAGCGTGCTTTGCGCTCAGGCGTAATGTGGCCATCGCCTGCGACCAGCGTAGTGGCAAGCGATGCCTCCTCCGGAATGCAGGCATCAGCGCGGCAAGCCAAGTAGTTGAAGTCAACGCTAATCGGCAGAGAGGTCCCTGCGGGCACAGAGGCGTCTATTTCAATGGGCAGCAATAGTACATAAGGGTGCTCGTAGACATGGTTCATCAGATCGCCAGTCATTAGCGTCTGCGGTACTGGGTAAGCGGCATCGCCTACGCTGACACCTTCCGGCAATTGCCAATTGAACTGCGGTGGTAGGCCAATACTACCCGGCTGTTTCCAATACCCATGCCAACCTGATTGCGGCTCCATGAAAACGGCTAAGGTGCTGGAGGAACCAGGTGCCGGTTGATCTGTTTCCGCTATCAGAGTGCTCTTAATCAGTACTTCGCCCGAGATGCCGGGAAATTCTTGCGCAGCGCCAATCTGGGGAGTCAGCATTACAACCAGGCAAAAAAGGACAAAATAGCGATAAAGGAACGTGGGCATTGGTTATCAGCCCGCGTGAGGCGGGCTGCTCCAGTAAAAAAAGGGGGGCCGCGCTATGGCTTGCGCGGAGTGGCTTACGCTTATTGGCTGAGGCGCTCGACAGCTTCGCCTAATGCGGTGTCTTGTGGTCCAAGCTTGTCGGTTATCTTGCCGTCAGCATCAATTAATACAACGGTGGGTATCTGCTGAACGCCGAATGCACGGTGTATATCGCCCTCGGCGTCAAGCAACACCGGTATCGCCGTCTCGGTGGTATCAAGATAACTTTCGACATCGGACTCTTGGGTCCAAAGACCAGAAATAATGCCTACCCACTGTACGCTTTGGTCTTCGCTCAGCTGGTTGACGGTTTCGCGTACGCGGCGGCAGGCGGTGGAGGTTTCTGGCTGGCTCTTGGCAAGATAAGGCTCACACCAGGTGGCAAAAAACACCACACCCAGTGGCTTGTCTGTCGTCTTCCGAGTCAGGTCGATGGTAGTGCCGTCACGCGTGGTGACATCAAGGTGAGTCACCGTATCGCCCACCGTTAAAGCGTTGGCGTCGATATCCTTGACGGCGGCTCCTTCGGTCGCTGCTGAGTTGGGATCAGCGGGTTCAAGCACGGCCTGTAGCGCCTGTTCCAGGGCTTGATCGTCACGATGACCAATGTGAGTGATGTGACCACTGCGATCAATCAGAACGTGCTGCGGGGTAACGCGTAGATTCAGCGCTTCGGCTAGCGTGCCGTCATCTACCGTGATGGGCATGGTCAGGCCCATTTCCTCGCGATAGACACGTGCGGACTCTTCGGTGTCAGCGTAGCCGGTGTTCACGGCGATGACTTGGATATCATCACCATGCGCTTCTTGAAATGCCTGGAACCCGGGCATCTGCTGGCGGCAGGGCACGCACCAGGTTGCCCAGAACTTTATATACACGGGTTTTTCGCCATATAGCGCGCCTAGATCAATAGTCTCACCATCCAGCGTGGTAATGCTCAGCTCGGGGCCTGGCTGACCAATTAAGGACTCGCCAGCCGCTCTGGCACGCTGTTCACCATCGGCATCTTGATCATAGGCTTGATCGGCGTCTGGTTGCTCAGTGGTCTCGGTGGCGTGTGCCGAACCGAAGCAGCCGACCAACATGGCGAGCAGTATCGCCGCTGAACATTTCGTGTTTACTATACGCATTGGTTTCATCCTTTTGGCAAATCGTTCTGAGCTAACGTAAAGAGCTAAGGTAAAGAGCTAACTCAAGAACCGGCATAAAGAACTAGCTCGAGAACTGGCACAAAGATTTAGAACGGTAAAAGTGTAGAGTAGATAGTGATTGTGAAAGGCTTCATGGTCTAAAAAAAGCACCAAGACTGATAGGTTTCTATGTACCATGGAGGGATGAGTAAACTTCGTTTTTCACTTAATCGCCAAGGCGAGCAGTCTTTGTCAGAGCAGGTGCGTTCGAGCATTGCTGATGCCATTCGACAAGGGCATTTATATGAGGGCGCACGGCTGCCTTCATGGCGTGATCTTGCCACGCAACTGGGCGTTTCACGAGGCACTATTAAAACGGCTTATGATCGGCTGAGCGATGATCAGTTAGTCATCTCAAAAGGGGCCGCCGGTACGTTCGTTAGCGCCGTGCTACCCGCGGCACCAAAAGTGGTGGTTGAGGCCTCTCGGCTGCCACTGCCTGATCTCTATCAGGACTTGGAAAGCGCGCCCAAGCTTTTTCAAGTGGGGGTGCCTGCGCAAGATGGCTTTCCCTTTAAGCAGTGGTCTCGCATCATGCAGCGCGGTTCACGCCAGGCGGTGGCCGAGTCACTGCGTTACCCTGACCCACGCGGAGAGCAGACACTACGCAAGGAAATTGCTGCCTATCTGGCCGTGGCTCGCGGGCTGCTTTGCTCTGCAGACCAGATCATCATCACCAATGGATATGCGGGTGCGCTGGGCTTGGCATTGCACTTGTTGCGCCCGGATTCAAAGCGGGTGTGGGTTGAAGACCCTTGTTATCCACTCAATAGGCACGCTTTGTCTTTGGCAGGCTTTACCTCGGTTCCTGTTCCGGTCGATGACCAAGGGATTTGTGTGGAGCAAGGGATAGCGCTTGCTGCGGAGGCGCGGTTGGCGATTGTGACGCCAAGCCAACAAGCACCGCTGGGTATGCAGTTGTCGCTGGCTCGCCGTCAGGCGTTGTTAGCATGGGCTAAAGAAAACGATAGCTGGATCATCGAAGATGACTATTTAAGTGAGCTGCAGTTAAGCGGCCAGGCAACGCCCGCACTGGCCTCGCTGGACCATGACGAAAGAGTGATTCACATGGGTACTTTCAGTAAAACCATCAGCCCACGATTGCGGCTTGGTTTCATTGTGGTGCCTGCGAGGTTGTCGGAGCGCGCGGGAGATACGGCCGCTGCATTGTCACCCGCGTCTGCACTGCCTAGCCAGCTAGCCGTTGCGGAGTTTTTGCGCGACGGGCATTACTTGCGCCATATTCGGCGTATGAAGCGTTTGTATATACAGCGCCGGAATGCGCTGCTTGCACTCATGGACAGCACGGTTTCAGTCAATCATATGGCGGGCTTGTCGCTGTTGCTTGCCCTGGCTGATGACACCGACGATGTTGGCATTGCCGAAGCGGCGGCGGCCTTTAACCTTGCCCCGGCGCCGTTGTCTCCCTGGTACGCCACGCCAGCCAATGCGCGAAAAGGATTGCTCTTAGGCGTCACTAATCTATCGAGCCCTGCGCTTGAAGAAGGCTATCAACCGTTGGCGGCACTGATTGCTCGTCATCGCCAATAGTGTGCCTGCAGTTGAAAAACCACTCTTATTGAACGTCGGCTTCGCCAGGTCGCTTGCTGCGTGTTCTTATCTTAATATATGCTTTATATACGTTTCATATATCAAGGCATTCCATGGGTATCGTAAAAATCAACGACCAGCTACACGAAGATATTCGTAAAGCCAGCTCGGTCATGGTGCGTTCGATCAACGCACAGGCGGAGTATTGGATTAAAGTGGGCATGCTGGCAGAGGCTAATCCAGGCATGACCTTCACCGACATTATGCGCGAGCAGATGCAACAGGCAGACATTGAAGTAAGGCAGGTGATCGGTGGATAACGTACCGCTGAAAAGTGCAGAAGAGTTGACGCTGATGCGCGAAGCAGGACGCTTGCTGGCTCAGGTGTTTGGTTATCTTGATACGTTAATCGAGCCGGGTGTCACCACCATGCAGATCAACGATTGGGCCGAGCGTTATATCGTTGATGAGCTAAAGGCTCGCCCGGCCAGCAAAGGGCAATACGATTATCAATATGTGCTGAATGCGTCTGTGAACCAGGTGGTGTGTCATGGCGTTCCCTCCGAGACACTCACGCTAAAATCGGGCGATATTGTTAACATTGATATCACGCTTGAGAAGAATGGCTATATTGCCGATTCAAGCAAGATGTACATGTTGGGTGAGGTAAAGCCCATTGCCAAGCGCCTGGTCGATAAAACCTATGAGGCGCTGTGGAAGGGCATTCACGCGGTTAAGCCGGGGGCAACGCTGGGTGATGTAGGCCATGCGATCCAGCGGCATGCGGAACAGAACGGCTACTCGGTGGTGCGTGAATATTGCGGCCACGGCATCGGCCAGGAGATGCATGAAGAGCCGGAAGTCGTGCACTACGGAAAGCCAGGGCACGGCGTGGTATTGAAAGAGGGCATGGTATTCACCATCGAACCCATGATTAACCAAGGCAAAGCCAAGGTAAAAATCAAAAAAGATGGCTGGACAGTCGTGACCAGTGACAAGTCGTTATCCGCGCAGTGGGAGCATACAGTGGCAGTGACGGCCGAGGGTGTTGAGGTGCTTACTTTGCGTGATGAAGAGCGTGTTTAATTTTAACCAGTTAGGCGATGCAAGGTGACCTATCAAGTCATCTGAAAACTAGCCGGGCGGACGTGAAAGCAGGCTTTTGAGAGACAGTGGTATTAAAAACTCCATGCCGTCGCTAGAAAGTAACGGCGTGGTTATTGTGAGCTCGGCTAGCGCTTACAAATACTCCAGCACATCAAAGTGATCGCACCCCGGCAGCTCAATTAGCTCTGCTTGGACGTTGGCTGCGCGTAGCAGCGCTATAAAATTGTGTCCCTGCTGATGAAACGCGGGCGGGTCGTTTTCGGCAATCACAACCTGGCAGGTGGGCAGCGCGGTCAGCTCGCCAAACTGAGGGCTAAGTGCGCGTGCCTGTGATTTGGTCAGCTTTAGAGGGTCGTTAACGTAGGTTTCTACCAGCGGCGTAAGGTCATAAACACCGCTGACCAGCACCAGCTTATCAATAGGAACCCTGCCGCTAACGGCTACCCAGTAAGCCAGTTGGGCGCCCGCGCTATGGCCTCCCAGGGTGATGGACCACACGCCGCCGCTTTCTGCCAGCGCGTGGTAGGCCGCTTCTAGCCCCTGAATGCACTGAGTCATCATGTTTTCAATGGTGTGGGTCGGGGCCAGGCCATAGCCAATTGAGGCGAAGGCTATTCCCCGTGCCAGATAGCGCTCGGCCAGAAAATCCGTGGCAGTGTGGTCAAGCTCCTGCCAGTAGCCACCGTGAATGAATACCATCAAAGGCCACGGGCCTTCTCCCTGCGGAATAAACAGGTTAAGGCACGCCGCCGGGTGGTCGCCATAGGCGACCGTTATCGGTGGGTGGCGGTCCCTTAGCGTGCGTCCGGCATCCGCCTGACGTGTAAGAGTGGATTCAAACTCTGACGCAAAATGGCTCGGTGAGTAGGCCAGATCCGGCGTTAGCTTTGTCATGCGTGCTCTCTATCAGGTGACGGCGCTAAGCACGTGAAATTCAGGATTTTGATACTCGCCGCTTTCGACTACCTCGCGGAAGTGCTGCGCGGCCTGCCACACATCTTCGTAGCTTAAATAGAGCGGGGTGAAGCCGAAGCGCATCAAGCCCGGCTCCCGATAATCACCAATCACGCCACGCGCGATCAGCGCTTGCACAATGGCGTAACCGTTTTGGGCATCTACCAGTGATACCTGGCTGCCACGCTGGTCGGCTTTCGGGGTAATGTCCTCGATACCGTGGGCCTCAAAAATATCTGCCAGGCACTCGCGGAACAGATTGCTCATGGCCAGGCTTTTTTCACGCACGGCCTGCATATCGACGTCAGCCCAGATAGCTAACGACGCTTCGAGGGCTGCGTAAATAATCGCTGAGTGTGTACCGGTACGAAAACGCGAGATGTCATCGGCGGGTGCGTAGTCGGCCTGAAAGGCGAAAGGTGAGGTATGGCCATGCCAGCCCGAGAGCGGTTGCCACGTGCTATCCAGGTGGTCGCGGTGCACGTAAAGAAAAGCGGGCGCACCGGGGCCGCCGTTCAGGTATTTATAGGTACAACCTACAGCATAGCGTGCGCCCACGCCGTTAAGATCGACAGGTAGCGCGCCAGCAGAGTGGGCTAAATCCCAAATGACCTCGGCGCCATGTTCATGAACCAGTTGAGTAGTGGCTGCCATGTCGCGCAGTTTGCCCGTGCGATAGTTGACCTGGCTAAGCACCACCACAGCCACGCCTTCCAGGTGCGCAGCCAGGTCGTCACCTTCGGGCATAAAGCGATGTTCACAGCCGCTAACCCGGCAGTAGCCTTGGGCAATGTAGCCGTCAGTGGGGAAGTTGCCGCCTTCACTGAGTACCGTGCGGCAATCATCCTGGCGCTTGTCGAGGATATAGCCCAATAGTTTGAAAATATTGAGCGTGATGTTGTCCGTGACCACCACTTCACCGTGCTGAGCACCAAGCACCGGGGCGAGCAGGTGTCCCAGCCGTTCGGGCGCATCAAACCAGCCCTGGTTCCAGCCTTTAATCAGTTGGGTACGCCACTGCTCCATGGTGTCATCAACCGCTTGCTTGGCCGCGACCGGTTGCGCACCAAGCGAGTTGCCATCCAGGTAGAGAACACCTTCTGGCAGGGCAAAGTGGCGTTTGAAATCTGCCAGTGGGTCTTGGCGGTCCAGCTCACGAACGGTATCCAGGCTCACGCGCATATCGGTACTCCAGCAAAAATGTCGTCACACAGGTGAAAAGTGGGGTAAGGCTTATTGGGCTCTTGCTGTTAAATAGATGTCCTTACGCTCCAGAGTTCCGGGAAGAACTGCAGGTCGAGTGCCTTGACCAGGTAGCTCACGCCCGACGAACCACCGGTGCCACGCCGGTAGCCAATAATGCGCTCCACCGTTTTCATGTGGTTAAAGCGCCAGCGCTGGAAGTTGAATTCGACATCCACCAGCTTTTCGGCCAGTTCGTATAGGTCCCAGTACTTTTCACTGTTGCGATAGATCTCCATCCACACCGCTTCGACGTCGCTACTCGCGGTGTAGGGAATGCTCCAGTCGCGCTGGGTGATGTTGTCTGGAATATCAAAACCCCGGCGGGCCAGTAGCTGCAGCGAGACGTCATAAAGGCTGGGCGAATTAAGCGCATGCTGGAGTTTTTGGTAGTGCTTGGGCTTTGAACGGTGAGCTTCGATCAATTTGGCGTTTTTGTTACCCAGCAAAAACTCAATTTCCCGGTACTGATAGGACTGAAAGCCCGAGCTTTGCCCAAGGCTGTCCCGAAAGCTCAAGTAATCGGCGGGCGTCATCGTTACCAGCACTTCCCAGGCGTTGATGAGCTGTTCCTGGATGCGAGATACGCGTGAGAGCATTTTGAACGCAGGGCTCAGGTTGTCATCGGCAATATGCCTGGCCGCCGCGTGGGCTTCGTGCAAGCAGAGCTTGATCCATAGCTCCGACACTTGATGAATCATGATAAAGAGTAGTTCATCGTGCTCTTCAGAGGCCGGGTTCTGGCAAGCCAGCAAGGGCTCAAGGTCAAGGTATTGGCCGTAGCTGATATCCTGGTCCCAGTGGATGGCTTCGTTATCAACGCTGTTCTTTTTTGGAGTTTCCATCACTTAATATGCCTTTGCCGCGTCATGAGTGGTTAGCGCTTGTGCTTGAGGTTCGCCTAAATCCCAGAAGATCCCGGCGGCTAGTTTTAGCCCTTGCTCGACAATGGTTTCCAGCAAGTGCTCATCGGGGGCGTGCTGATTGCATGACGGGTAGGAGTGGGGCAGCCAAACGGTGGGCAGATTAAGCACGTCTGAAAAGCAGTGATTGGGAATCGTGCCGCCCAGGTTGGGTAAAATATGGGGCGCTTCATTCAGGCTGTTCTCGGCCGATTGAGCAACAAAATTCACCCATGGGTGATTGGGGTCCAACCGAGTCGCCGCGTAACCGCCTAAGAACGTCAGTTGGATATCGTTAAAGCCATGGGCATCCAGGTGCTGGCGCAGGTTACTCTCCACCGCTTGCCAGTCGGTGCCTTTTACAAAGCGCAGCTGTAGTACCGCTTCCGCGTGCTCTGGAATCGCACCGACAGGCTTGTCGGTTCTGCCCGCACTTAAGCCAAGAATTTCAAACGTGTTGGCCCCGTATAAACGCTCGCCATCCGCCAGGGTTTCTTCACCCCACGCTGGGTTAATCGTGGGGTCGGAGGCACCGCCGCCTACCGGCAAGTCGCGCACTAACCGGGAGACGTCTTCTGTAATAGACGGTGCCTTGAGAAAGTCGGCCAGAATTTTGCCACTTGGGGAAAGTAGCGTGGCGAGCGCATTGCACAGCACAACCGCCGGGTTGGTAATAACCCCTCCCCAGTTACCAGAATGGCGGCCGCCATTGCCGGTGTTAAGCGACAGTTTGAGCTGAACAACGCCGCGAGAACCCAAAAAGAGGGTAGGCATGTCGTGGCGGATTCTGGGGCCATCAGAGGCCAGAAAAAGGTCGGATTTAAGCGCTTGCTGATAGGCAGCACAGGTTTCTTCCAAACCCGGTGAGCCTATCTCCTCGCTCATTTCAAACAGCATTTTTACGTTGTAGCCTAACCGACCCTTACGAGCGTTAATCACAGCTTCCAACGCGGTTAAATTGACGCTGTGCTGGCCCTTGTTATCGGCGGTGCCGCGACCATAAACACGGCCTTCTTTAAAGGTTAGCGTCCATGGGTCAATACCGTTCGCCCATTGCTCTTCCTGGCCATCGGTAACGTCACCATGGCCATAAAGCAACAACGTGGAGCAGGCGGGGTCCTCAATGCGCTCCCCAATCAGCAGGGGAGGAAAGCCGGGTTTCGGGTTCTCGATAATCTGGCAGGTGAAGCCCAGCCTTGAAAGCAGCGGGCCAATTTCTTGTTCAAGGTACGCGTTGAGTGTATCGGCACAGGCGGGGTCCTGGCTGACCGTGCGCATGGCAATACGTTTTGCCAGCGTCTTATAAAAATTACCGTTTGAAAGCTCATCACTCGCTAGCTGAATCGCCTGTTCCCGTTTTGAACGCTGCGGTGTTGTCATGGTGCGCCTTTTTATCATTGGGCTTTTAGTGGTCGTTGAGGTGAGCCTAGCCCTTGCTCTTGTTTGCAGCAATCATTAAGATTTCAAACTACCTTTCTAACTATTAGAAATCACCGGTAGATGTTTGAACCGCTACCGATAGTGCTTTCACCCTGCCAGGGTTTGTACGAAAAGTCGCTGAGCGAAGGCCAGACAAGGCAAAAATCAGTAAAAAACGGACCGGGCTCGCGCACGAGTTTACATGTGTAAATGAGTATTTTGATCGGACTCGCGCACGAGCTGGTTTTTAACGCCGTATGGGCGAGCGTAAGCAGTTTTCGTACAAAGCCTAACAGGCAGGTCATCAATGAGGCCGTTATGCAGGATCTCCACTTGCGCTACTTTCAAAGCGTTGCGAAAACGGGCTCGTTGTCCGCTGCCGCTGAAGAGCTGCACGTCGCTGTTTCAGCGGTTAGCCGCCAAATCACCAATCTTGAGCAGCGCCTGGATATCAAGCTGTTCAACCGCCAGCCGCGGGGTATGCAGTTAACCGAAGCAGGCAAACTGCTGAACGCCTATGCACTGCGTAACCAGTTAGAAGTTAATAGCGTTATCGATGAGATGCAGGATGCAATGACACGCCAACGCCAAACCATTGTGGTGGCTTGCCCTGATGGCATGGCGTGGCACTTTCTTCCCAGTGTTATTTCGCGCTTTATTACTCAGCATCCTGATATTCGGTTTGATCTGCAGATGGCCGATTCAGCGCGTGCTTCTGAATTGGTAAAAGAAGGCAGTGCTGATATCGCCTTAACCTTTAGCCTCTCGCCGGATATTGGCGTAAAGGTGGTTTCAAGCCATAACGCCGCGATTAGTGCCCTTATGTCGAGTGAGCACCCGTTGGCAGTTAATGACGTTTTGTATGTAAAGGATTTATGCGACTACCCGCTTACCATGTCGCTTAATGGCTCGACAATGCGCTATCTGTTTGATGTCGCCTGTAGCTTGTCCGGTATTAAGGTATTCCCAAGCTTCTCCTGCGATTCACTTGGCGCGACCTATACCATGGTCAGCGAGCATCCCAATATGATCGGGTTGTGTAGTGCCGTGGCGGTAAGCGGTAAAATGCATAAGGATGGGCTGGTTTTAAAGCCGCTACACGAGCCCCAGCTTTCTCAGCGAAGCCTTCAGGTACAGGTGATGGCTGAACGCTATCTGCCTGCTCATATCGAGGCGTTTTTAGTTGTTCTGGAAGAGAAGCTGACGGCCGTTGTCTGTTGAGCGCATACCCGTTAGATGCCAAGCCACCCATTATGGGTGGCTTGGAAGCGAACCTGCTTAAAACGGACCGTAGTTAATCGCAACGGCAACCCCGACAAACGCGCCGCCGATGACAATCCAAATCAATACCAGTGGTAGCACGAATTTGAACCACTCCACGTAAGAAACGCGGGCGATCGCCAGGCACGCCATCAAGGTGCCAGAAAGCGGAGTAATAATATTGGTAACGGCATCGCCCAGCTTGAAGGTGATGAAGGTCGACTGGCGGGTGACTTCCAGCATATCGCCAATGGGAACCATAATTGGCATCACGATAGCGGCCTGGCCGGTACCCGAAGTAATCAATCCGTTAAATACCAGGTTAAACACGTATAAAAGCTCCATGGCGACAATCTTGCCATGACCATCTAAAGAGCTTGCGACGCTATGTACGAGGGTGTCGATGAGCTGTGCTTGTCTAAGCAACACGATGACAGCGGCGGCGACACCCACCACCAATGCACCGTACATGACTTCGCTTGCGCCATTCATCAGGCGTTTTACAAAATCGTTGGGAGACATTCTGCCGATCAGTGCCGTGGCGATCCCCACCATTAAAAACGTGGCAGAGAGTTCGGTGATTCCCCATCCGAAGTTAAAACCGCCGTACAGGAAAAACACAAAGGAAGCGGCAAATATCAGCAGCACTAACTTATGAGAAAAGGTAAAGGGCGGCAGAGCGCCAGGCTCATGTGTGGCTTCGGTGTTATCAAAGGCGTCTGCTCCCATCACGCTATGGGCCGGGTTCTGCTTGATACGTTTGGCATAGCGGCAGATGTACACCGTGGTAACGGTCAAAAAGACAATAAAGATAACGCCACGGTATATAAATCCGGAAAACAGCGGTAGCTCGGCAATGGTTTGCCCGGCAACGGTAACGGTCGGGTCAAAAACGCCTGCACCGAAGCCTGCGTAGGAGCCTAAAAAGATAATGGCCACGCCTACAACGGGGTCAAGCTTCATTGAGCGGGCAAGAAACAGTCCGATAGGAATAAAGGCAATGGCCAAGTTGGCACCTACCCCAACCGATGCAAGCGTTGAGAACGTAGCGCAAAAGATAAAAATAAGAACATTTCGACGGCCATTGGCCTTGCTAATGAGTTGGTGAATACCTGCGCTGATGGCGCCTGTTGACTCAATCACCTTGAGCACGCCGCCGACCATCATGATTAAGAAGATCAGTGGAGCCGCCGCCACCAGGCCTTTTTGAATAGCGGTAAACAGGTCCATTACGTTCAGGGGCGCTGCAGTAATGTACTGAAAGCTATCGGTGGCGACCTGCGTCAGGCCATTGTTGTTGGTTCTTTCGTAGCTTCCTGCGGGGATTATATAAGAGGCGAGCAGTACCAGTACCATAAAGCTAAACAGGATGATGAACACATCCGGCATAGGGCGTTTTTTCTTCATTGTTTGTGCCTTTTCTGGCGCGCCTTTACTCAGCTTCGTTGTCATATTCGTCTTCGCGGTCAGAGGGTTATCGTTTTATTGGTGGCGCTACTCTAGGCAGTATGTGCGACTCAAACGCTCAACGACAAGCGATACGGGTAGTTATCACTGTCGTATTTTTTAAACCGTGTGCATGGCCGAGGGGGTAGGTAGGCCGAAGCGGTTTAGTGTGAGGCGTAGCATCGGGTGGTGACGTTTTGTGTACTTCCACGAAATAGGTTAGGTAGAAGGTCCATAGCGCCTGGTTCGCAGGTGGTGAAAGGGCCACCTTTATGTTGTTTTAAATCAACCTACCAAGGAAGCCCATGGCTAACAATTGTGCATTTATCAAATGTGTTTTCTATTTTAGGCAAGCACGCTTGGCAGTCAGAAGGAAGCATCCGAGCAACCCAATAAAGCCGCTAAACGGTCGATTCAAAATGCCCGCTCAACGATGTTTTATGTCGCTGTAGATAACAGGTCTGCGGGCCATATCGCGCAATTTTACGCGTTAACAGCGCATAGCCAAGCGGCCTGCTACTGTCTATATAGAACCTGCTACTGTCTATATAGAAAAGGTGGGGTTTAGGGTTCGCTCTATTAAGCATGAATAGACGGTGTTACGTATCTAACGGAGGATCATATGCAATCCAACATTGAGCATCGGGGTAGCTGTCTCTGCGGTGAAGTGCAGCTTTTAACTCATTTAGACAGTCATCATGTGGCGGTTTGCCACTGCAGCCTTTGTAGAAAGTGGGGTGGAGGGCCGCTGTTTGCGGTTGAGTCCCAAAACGAGGTGGATTTCCAGGGGGCTGAGCATATTGCTATCTTCAGCTCCTCAGAGTGGGCCGAACGCGGTTTCTGCAAGCAGTGTGGGACGCATCTGTTTTATCGGTTAAAAGAGGGCGGGCACTATGCTATCCCTGTGGGGCTTCTGGAGGATAACGGCCAGTGGCAGCTTGAGGAGCAGATATTTATTGAGCAAAAACCAGCGTTTTACTCGTTTTCTCAAGCCACCAGAGACTTAACCGGCGAGGAGGTTTTTGCTCAGCATACTGGCAATTAAGAGGTTTCGTGGCCACTGCAAACACTGGCTACCTCCTCTGCCTATGCTTCACTTGGGAGAGATATGGCCCCTTCACTACTTCTGCTCATGGCGGATACGATATTAGTCGTTCATGTGCTGTTTGTTGTCTTTGTCGTCTTCGGGTTGCTGGCTATTTATGCCGGTTATTTTTTAAGGTGGCGATGGGTGCGAAATAAGAGATTTCGTATTTTGCATTTGTCCGCTATTGGGTATGTAGTGGTGCAGTCCTGGTTGGGCGCGGTTTGCCCGCTTACTACGTGGGAAATGGCCTTGAGAGAAGAGGCCGGCACAGCAACCTATACGGGATCCTTCATTCAGTACTGGTTGCAAAGCCTGCTTTACTACACGGCGCCGGAGTGGGTGTTTGTGCTGCTTTATACGGTTTTTGGTAGCTTGGTGTTATGCAGCTGGTTTTTAGCGCGGCCAAACCAACAGAAAGGAAGCGATGATGGCTAATAAATCTAAAAGCAACGGAAGCGAAAGCAATCCCTCTGGCAAGAGTGACTCATTAGCCACAATTTCGTGCGGTGCTGAACAGCTGCTTGTGGCTGCTCTTGAGCGAGGCGTTAATTGTCTTGAAACCGGGCGTTTTCTTATCAGTTATCGTGAAGGGCGAATGGAAGAGGGCATTAAGTCTCTCAAAGCTCAGATGTTTCGAGTGGCCGACGCGCGTGACTTTGCTGACCAAGCCGTCAGTTTGGAAGACGTCGGTGATGCGGAGGTTGTGGTGTTCCCAGAGCTTGGGGTTGCGCTTGTTGGTAGTGACGCTTTACAGCTGCATGGGATGAGTCTCAAAGACCCTATTTCAGCCGATAGCCCAATAGAAATTATTGAGCCAGAGTATTTTGCCTTTTCCGAAAATTCAGAGTATCTGCGAGGCTTTTTGCGGGCCGCGAGTACGATTGCTCGCGATCTTGGCGCTGATGTTGATCTGGATGAAGCCCAAGACAAGCCTGAGCCAGGCAAGCCAGAAACGACCTGGGGATTGATTCAATGCAATGTGTTGCAAAGCCGGTGGAGTGGGGCTGGGATTAAAGTAGCCGTGCTGGATACCGGGATGGACCTTGGCCATCCTGACTTTGTAGGTAGGGAGTTTATTACCCGCTCATTCGTAGGAGAGCCGGTTCAAGATATCAATGGTCACGGAACACACTGTATCGGCACGGCCTGCGGCCCCAGGATGCCTTTCGAAAATGCTCCTCGCTACGGTATCGCATCCGATTCACAGGTGCTCGTTGGAAAGGTGCTCACCAACTCGGGTAGCAGTACGGGGGCGGGAGTACTTGCGGGAATGAATTGGGCGATCGCCAATCGATGTGACGTCATTTCGATGTCGCTGGGCAGTCAAAGTCCTGTGCAAGCTGCCTACACCCACGCGGGTGCTGCGGCTCTGCGTAAAGGGTGCCTGATTATTGCTGCCGCAGGAAACTCTTCTGCCCATACGGGAGCGCCTGCCAACTCATCTACTATCATGTCGGTTGCATCTATTGACGCCAACTTAAAGCCTTCGAGCTTTTCTAACGCAGGCAAAATCGAAATTGCCGCGCCGGGCGGCGACATTTTTTCGTCCTGGCCCCGGCCGGTACACCATAAAACGATTAGCGGAACCAGTATGGCGACGCCCCACGTTGCAGGCTGCGCCGCTCTTTGGGCTGAGTCAGATGCCTCGCTGCGCGGTATGAAACTCTGGCAACGGCTGTTGGATTCTGCAAAGCCTTTACCATTCTCTGGTTCCCGTGTTGGGGCCGGATTGTTACGGGCACCTTAGATGAGGATGATCGATGCCGACAATAGCGCTTTGGATAATCACTATTTCTGAAGATCAATCGATCAATGACATAGCCTCGCGCCTTAGTGACGAAGGGCTCACCATCAGAGAGGTGTTTGAGGAGATTGGGTGCATCACCGGGGCGGCAGATGACGTTACCGTTGAGCGGCTTAAAAAGGTCAACGGAGTGGTGGATATTGCCCCTGATATGCAGCTCGATATAGGCCCGCCAGGTGCTGATAAGACTTGGTGATTCCTCAGCAATCATCTTGGGAGGAGCTGTTAAAGGAGAGTGGGTGCGCCGCATTAAAGTGTCATACCCATCATTGGCTGTTTCGTTTTCATTGGAGAAGTGTCATGGCAACACCAGCAAAGAATACGGTTTGTCTTTGGTTCGATGGTCGTGCAGAAGAAGCCGCACGCTTTTATGCAGATACCTTTCCTGATTCGTTTGTTAGTGCCGTTCACCGCGCGCCGGGAGACTTTCCATCCGGTAAGGAAGGGGATGTGTTGACCGTTGAGTTTACCGTGCTGGGCATTCCTTGCCTGGGGCTTAACGGTGGGTCTGGGGTTACGCATAGCGAAGCGTTTTCCTTTCAGGTCTCAACCAATGATCAGGCCGAAACGGACCGCTATTGGAACGCGATAGTGGGTAATGGCGGGCAAGAAAGCGCGTGTGGTTGGTGTAAAGATAAATGGGGCGTGTCTTGGCAGGTAACGCCTGTGGCGCTGATTGAAGCGATCACTGCCGCGGACCCTGCCGCTGCTAAGCGCGCGTTTGCAGCGATGATGCAGATGAAAAAAATCGATATTGCCACCATTGAGGCAGCACGTAACGGTTGAATTAGATAAAAGATGTTCACTCATCGCGCTTTAACGACAGGGCTGAGGCAATGGAGTCAGTGAGTAATATTGTTATTTCTGAATTTTCTGATTTTAATGACCTAAGTGAATTTATTATTGTAGTGACTCGATTGCTAATGGCTGCTTTTCTCGGTGGTCTCTTGGGGCTTGAGCGTGAACAGAGCGGTAAGCCAGCTGGAATACGTACCCACATGCTTGTGTGCATGGGGGCGGCGTTATTTATATTAATTCCGCAGCATGCAGGCATTTCAGATGCAGAGATGAGCCGGGTCATTCAAGGTGTTATTAGCGGCATTGGTTTTTTATGCGCTGGAAGTATTATCACCCGTAAGAATGATCTATTTGCTACCGGGCTTACCACGGCGGCTGGTATTTGGTTTACAGCGGCTATAGGTGTCGCCGTTGGACTTGGGCGTGAGCAAACGGCCGTTTTGTGTACCGTGCTGGCCTGGACAGTGCTGTATGTGGTGCCTTTCTTCTCACGCGCAATAACCAAGAAAAGGCCTGTGGCTTCAGGATCGAAAGAAGATGATTCTGGTAACAAATAAGCGTGAGACGCACCCCGTTAATTTGCGGCATTCATGGCCTTATGGACCTTCATAAGCTGAACAAACGCAAGGGACGAAAAAGACACGGCTCGGTCCTCTGAAACGCTTGGGAGGCAGCGAGAAATACCGGACAAACCGGTGAAGCAACGATGGTTGAAAAGAGGCTAATCTGACATTTTATGGCTGAAATTATCACTATCCTTCTTTTATCATTAATGGCAGGTGCCGCAATGCCCATCGGGGCATTATTAGCTAAGTTTGACCTGGTTCATCCCTCCCTTTTAGGGGATTCCTGGCGACATTTTATTATTGCTTTTGGTGGTGGAGCGCTGATGTCAGCGGTCGCTCTGGTATTGGTACCTGAAGGTGCTAGTAAGTTACCGCTTGTACCGGCCGCCTTGTGTTTTGCTGCTGGTGGGGTATGTTTTTACTTCCTTGATGCCTACTTAAAAAAACTCAATAGCTCGGTAGGCCAAATGGTGGCAATGTTATCTGATTTTATCCCTGAAGCGATTGCCTTGGGTGCTGCCTTTGCAGCAGGCGAAGGCACAGGGTTGCTGCTTGCACTATTAATGATTTTACAAAATCTGCCTGAGGGTTTTAACGCTTACGAAGAACTGAGCAATAATAATACTCAACTATCTTCCAATAAAATCATACTGGCATTTAGCGGTTTGGCATTAGTGGGGCCCATCTCAGCAGCAACCGGCTATTACGTATTGGCACAGTACGATGTGTTAATGGGAGCGCTAATGCTATTTGCGAGTGCAGGTATTTTGTACCTTGTTTTTCAGGATATTGCCCCCGGGTCCAAGCTCGAACAACATGGAATGCCGGCAATCGGTGCTGTCGCTGGGTTTCTGCTTGGGTTGATGGGTAACATGGTACTTCTTGCTTCCTGATGGCAAATAACCGCAAGCAGCGCAATGTATATGACTATGCGGTTTAATGGCGAAGAATAAGAGTCTTCGCCTCGCTTTTTCTTTCTTTAATAGCTAGCCATGAACTGAATTAACAGTGGGTTTTTATTCTTAAATACAGGATAATTAATAATCATTTTTATTAAGGATAGTGATATGCCCGCAACTTCCAAGACGTTAATTTTGACCGCTGCTGGTGTTGTAGTGCTCGGGGCAGGGGGATATATAGGCGCCCAAGCGGTGGTGGGTAATGAGGTGGAAAAAGCGCTAGCCCAAACCTTTGCGCAGTTGGATGATTCTGTTTCCTGGTATGCAAGCGACGTAACGATTGATAAATCGTTGTTCAATACAACGGCGACGGCAACGATCGGTATGGAAGGTGTTGAAAATGCCAATGCCCAGGTAAATCTGCTGGTGGATCACGGCATTATTAATAGCCCGATTACCGGCACGATTCATCCCAACGAGCAGTTTCTAAGCGGGGATATCGACGTTGATTTGGTCGCTACTCGCAGCGCCGTCACGGGGCAGTTGACGGCCGGTTCGTTAAGCGGCGTTGAGTTTGACGGCACTCTGCACGACCTGGTAGTGGATCTTGATCTTGAAGATGAAGACGTTTGGAAGGTAGACGGCCAGGCACGTGAAATTGTTGTCAATGACGAGAACGACTCGTTTCGGATCGTCTCGCCACGCTTTGAAAATAGCTCCCAGGAAGCGTCGAGCCTGATACATCAACGTCTGGAAATACCCAAAATTGAGTTTTTGGCGGAGGGCGTCAATGTTTATATAGATGGCATTGAGCTTGAGGCCGAGTCTGAATCCGTAGGTGATAGCCAAATCGTCAATTCAGGCGGCCGTTTTAAGATAGCCGATATCGGCGCCGACGGCACCTCAATGGGCAGCCTGTCACTTGATATCGATGCCAAGAACTGGGATATGTCAGCATTTCAGGCGCTTCAGGAAGCCTATGCACCGCTGGAAAGCATGCGTGCAGAGTATGAAGAGACCGGTGTACGCGGCGATGAGCAGGAAGAGCGTGAACTACTGATTCAGTCTATCGAACGAGGCTATGATGTCCTGATTGCGAGTCCCTCAATGGCGTTCCAGCCGCTGGAAGCGCACGTCACCCTGCCCATGCTGGGTATCGATTTTAATCCCCGCATTACGGCGGATATCCGCTTTGATGGTGAAGAACTTTCCAAGGAGGCGCTATACAGCGCTTTATGGGATAACCGTTTGCCGTTACCCGAGCAGCTTCAGGCATCGCAAGATAGGATGAGCACACCGGAGGCGCAAGAGTACCTCCAAAACCGCTTGAGCCTGGATATTGGCGTAACGACACCTCCCCAGATGGTACTTTCACTCATTCCCATGCCTTATGCTCTGTTAATCGATCCGGACTTTGAAGAGCAGACGTTGACCTGGCAAGACGGCGTCCTGACGGTTAATGGTGAAGAAGTGATGTAAGCAAGGCTTGTATCATAAGCACTACGCCATATGGAGTGGCGTAGTGTTAAATCAAAGGTATTAAGGTCACTGCACTAAACAAATTTGTACCGTATTGAAACTTTCGGTCAATGGAAAACATCCTTATCAGGTGATAACGCAGTGGTTGAATCCCGCTACCATGCAAGTACATGTGTTTAAAAGCCAGAATATCTGGTTTGATCCCTCGCCTTATATCAATACGAATACGATTGCTGTCTTTATCGAGCAGAATGATCCCCAGAAATATCACATGGATATAGAGTTTTTGCCTAAACTCGCCAAGTAAAGCCGTCAGGTCGTGATGCGTAATAGTTTTTTATTAACCACAGGAAGGATCAATTATGGTTTTAACTATCATTATCGTAGCGATAATAGCGGTTATCGCGTTCTACCTTATCGGTGTGTACAACCGACTTGTCTCACTGCGAAACCGTTTTCAAAACGCCTTTGCTCAAATTGAAGTGCAGCTAAAGCGCCGTCACGACTTGATACCTAACCTGGTCGAAACCGCCAAAGGGTATCTCAGCCACGAACGCGAAACGCTTCAGTCGGTGATTGAAGCGCGCAATTCAGCAGCGGCGGGGCTCAAAGCGGCGGCTGCCAACCCAGGGAGCGCCAAAGCGATGGCCGAATTGGGCGGGGCAGAAGGTGCGCTAAGCCAAGCGATGGGGCGGCTTAATGTGGTGATGGAAGCTTACCCGGACCTCAAGGCCTCTGAAAACATGCAGCAGCTCTCTGAAGAGCTTACCAGTACCGAAAACAAGGTCGCTTTTGCCCGCCAGGCGTTCAACGACGCTGTCATGCAATACAACACTTACCGCCAGAGCTTCCCTCCGGTGGCCGTAGCTGGCCTGTTGGGGCATGGCGAGGACGCCTCCTTCCTGGAATTCGAGGACAGCGCCCAGATTCAGTCAGCGCCTAAAATATCGTTTTGAAGCGTTCTTGAACCCACAAGGATAGGTGTGCATGGATTTCTTTACGGCTCAGGACAACGCCCGGCGTAAAACCGGGCAGCTGGTTGTTTTATTGATAGCGGCGGTAATCGCCCTGATAGCGGTCACCACTGTCGTGATCGCAATCGTCGTGCATTTCATGAGAGATGACCGAGGCAGCGTGACAGCGAATAACCTGTTGGCTGCGCTATCCCCAGAACTGGTAGCCGTGGTTGCGCTTGGCGTGGTGGCGTTAGTGGGGCTCGGCGGGCTTTTCAAGCGCTCTCAGCTGCGTCGCGGCGGCGGTAAAGTAGTGGCCGAGGCGCTGGGCGGACGAGAAATCAGCCCCAGCACCGAAAACGCTAACGAGCGCCGTATTCTCAACGTGGTGGAAGAAATGGCAATTGCCTCGGGCACGCCGGTTCCACCGGTTTACCTGCTTCAGGAAGCGGGTATTAACGCTTTCGCCGCCGGGTATGATACCAGCGATGCAGTGATCGGGATCACCCAAGGGGCGATCGATCACCTCAACCGCGAGGAGCTACAAGGCGTGGTTGCCCATGAATTTAGCCACATTCTGCATGGCGATATGCGCTTGAATATGCGTTTGATCAGCGTACTTCACGGTGTGCTTTTGATCGGTCTTTTAGGCTATATTCTGCTGCGCAGTACGGCGACGCGTGGTCGAGCTGTGCGGCGCAACAATTCAAATGGCAAAGGCGCTGTCGTCGTACTTGCCCTGGGTGTTGCCCTGGCCGTCATTGGCTATGCGGGCACGTTTTTTGGCAACTGGATCAAGGCGGCAGTGAGCCGCCAGCGAGAATACCTGGCCGACGCCTCCGCTGTTCAATATACGCGTAACCCCAATGGCATCGGCCAAGCGTTAATCAAGATTGGCTCCCTTACGCAGGGGGCCAGAATAGAAGCCTCCCAAGCGAGCGAATATAGCCACCTGTTTTTCGGCCAGGGCATGAAGCTTGGCTTCACTCGCTTATTGGCGACCCACCCGCCGATACGCCAGCGCATCAAACGCGTTATGCCAAGCTGGAACGGTGAATTTAACGCGCCGCTCAGTGCGCCTTTTGACGGTGACGTGGAAAAAGCGGGAGGTGAGTCAACGGTTGGCTTTGCAGACACCCCCTCCGCCCACGCTTACTCCAGCGCAGCAACCATGAACGGCACCTCGGCCCGCATGGCGATTGCCTCAATGGGGCAACCCGGCCCACGCCATTTGGCCCAGGCACGTACCATGCTCAATGCATTGCCTACGCGGCTCGTCGATGCCGCCCACGATCCTTACGCAGTACGCGCATTAATGTACGCACTGCTGCTGAGCCAGAATATCGAGGTGCGTAAGCAGCAACTGGCATCACTTCAGCAGACAGCCTTGCCGGATGTGTATCGTGAAGTCATGAATCATGCTGGCGACGTGTTAATGCTTAGAGACCAGCTTCGCCTGCCGTTGATGGAATTGGCGTTGCCAGCGTTAAAAAACCTGTCAGTGGATCAGGCCACGCATTTTCGATACTGCATGGTAGAACTGATCAATGCGGATAGTCAGGTCAGCCTGTTTGAGTGGACGCTGTATCACTGGCTGGTTCATCACCTGGGCCTGGGCAAGAAAGGTAGTGGCTCTGCTGTTCGTAAGCTGAGCGATTTACAGCAAGAGTGCCAGCGGCTGCTCAACGTGCTGGCCTGGGCAGGGCAGAGTGACCCCGAAAAGGTAAGCGCTGCGCTAGATGCCGCTGAAAAAGAACTGCCGTTTGCACTAAACGTAAAAAGAGAGGCCCCTAATATCAAAACGCTGGGCCCCGTAGTCAGCCGCTTGCGTCGTTTACGACCGCAACAGAAGCCTGCTGTTCTGCAGGCCATGGCCCGCTGTATTGAGCATAGCGGGCAAATAAAGCCCGCAGAGGCCGAGCTGTTTCGCGTCATCGCCGATATGCTGGAATGCCCCATGCCGCCGCTGTTGATAGAGAGTGATTGAGCGTCGCCATTCTCAAGGCGGAGAGTATCCATAGTATGAATGAGGCAGAGTCCTTGAACCGAGCGACTAACGAGAAGATAGTGCTCTGCTCATACAGTACTGATTGGCCAACTCTGTTTGAAGAGGAACGGGCTCGGCTGCTGCCTCTTTTCAACTTCCATGGAATATAACGCCTCTCTGATCGATAGGCGTTGGGCGGCGAAATATAGGTTGGATAGAGAAGCGTATACAGTAGCAAAAAGGGACTTTATTTGCGAAACACTGAATGGTGGCCTCTAACCAGTGCAGCGTCATTGGTTTAATCAAAATTAAATTTCTGGAAAGTTATTGTCAGTTAAATTGATATAGTGATAAGTGGGTTCGTTATTTAAAGTGTTTGCTCTAGGCTTTCGTTGTTTAGAAAATTATTTCGTCTAATCAAGGGGGGGATGATGCCTGCCTACGCTGTTGCTCTCATTCGAGAAACTCGATTCGATCCTGAGGTTAAACAATATTTAGAGCGTATCGACGCAACGCTCGCTCCTTTTTCAGGTAAATACCTCGTGCATGGGGGGCCATACACGCCACTTGAGGGCTCGTGGGCTGGCGATATGGTCGTCATTGAGTTTCCTACTATGGAACAAGCTCAAGGGTGGTATGACTCTGATGCTTATAAGGCGATTCGCCCATTTCGTACCCGGCATACCGAGGGCGATGTGCTGTTGGTTCAGGGCGTGCCAGAGGGGCATAAAGGTGCGGATATCCTGGGTTAGCGATACCCGCACCTAACGCGCCGACCTTGATAGTAAGAAGCTGCTTCCTGCTTTTAAGCCGGTTCAGATATTTGTGTGTCTCGCCATGTCATCACCTGCAACTCATCAACGAGCCGTTCGACTTTACTTATTGCGTCAGCAACTGACTTCGCCAATACCTCCCCGCCCACTTCCTGTCCTTCAATGGCGATATAGTGAATTTGAGTGATGCCAATAAACTTCAGTGCAGTGGCTAAATTGGGCTCCAGGTGGTTGATGTGCGCCATCTTTCCACCGATATCAAAGCCTATCCCGCCTCTGGCGGTAAGAACAACCGCATGCCTTGGCCGGTCAGCAAGCTTTGGAACGTAAGGATCAGTCGGGTTACTCTCATCGATATCCACCGTTCGACCAGGGCGCACTACCTGATCGACCCATGCTTTTAGGGCGGCAGGCATGCCGAAGTTATAGAACGGCGTGCCGATCACTACGACATCTGCGGCGATTAATTCATCAACCAGCTGGTCGCTTTCTGCTAATGCACCCCTCATCCAGGGTGCCCGCTGTTCTCCAGGCGTGAAAGCCGACGCGATCCAGTCGTGGTTAAGAAAGGATGGCGGGTGTTGGCCTATATCTCGATAGGTGATCATGTCTTGCGGGCGGCGTAATTGCCATTGTTTGGCAAACTGATCGGTAAGGTGACGGCTGTGAGAGCCATGATTGTCTGTTCCTGCAATACCCGGGCGGGCGCTGGCGTCTATATGTAGGATATGTGGCATGATAGTCTCCTGTTCTGAGATGAACTCATCTATGATTAACAACAGACGTAGCTTAGACTTGGCTTGTGAGCCGTAACAAACGATCTTTTCTTGCAGGTATAGATGAGTAAAACTCATTCATGAATTCTCGACGATTACCCTCGCTTTCGGCACTTCGCGCTTTTGAAGCGGCTGCTCGCCATGAAAGTGCTAAACAGGCGGCGCTGGAACTTTCAGTTACCGCCACCGCCATTAGCCATCAGGTTCGCGGGCTTGAAGAGGCTCTGGGCATTGCGCTGTTTGTACGCAGGCCCAGGCAACTGGAATTGACGCCGCAAGGCCGCGAGCTGCAGCAGGTGCTGGAATCTTCATTCGACAATATCAGCAACACCATTGAGCGCTTGAGTACCATGCCCGAGCGCAGGGGCATTACGCTGACAACCACACCGGTGGTGGCCGTGCGTTGGTTGTTGCCCTGGGTTTGCATACTGCGCGAATCTCACCCAAACATTGACCTGCGAATCCATGCGTCCCACGAGCCCGTTGCGTTAGATGGGGTAACCGCCGACCTTGCCATTCGGCATGGCGATGGACGCTGGCCAGGGTTAGTAGCCGAGAAGCTGTTTGATACCACGTTGATTCCGGCGTGTAGCCCACAGCTTGTTCAGCATGCAGGGGAGGATCTATCGAAGTATCCGTTGATTCACTTTCGACCCCAGGGAGTAATTATATCGCCCATGGATTGGCCGGGTTACCAGAAAACCGCCCAGATTCCAGGGTTGAATGTCGGCGCCGGGCTGGCTTTTTCTGACGAAAGCCACGCTATTTCAGCGGCTGTGGGAGGGCAGGGTGTCATGCTGATGAGCCGTCAACTGATTGAAGATGAGCTGGCCGAAGGGCGCCTGGTACACCCTTTTGGCCCTGAACTTGAAGACCGAGCCTTCTTTTTGGCCTACCCGGAAAACCGCCGCAACGATCCAGCGATGTTGGCGCTTCGCGACTGGGTGATGGCAGTGCCTGGCAGGCTATCAACGCCTTCGGCTTGATAGTATCGTATTTTATACCGTTATCTTGCGTGACCTGATGCTTCGCCGTCTGTGAGTTTCATGGCGGAGTCTGATTTGGCTCAAATAGCGAGGCTGGGGGAAGCGTCAAAAAGAGTGGCGGAAGAGCGTGGGAGTCGAACCCACCAAAGACTGCTGGCAGCCCCTGCCAGATTTGAAGTCTGGCCGCCCCACCGGGGGTCGATCCTCTTCCTTGAGCGGTTGCCTGGTTCCACAGGGCAGTACGGCGAATGTAGCGTTCATCTTGCACCCGGCGTGTAAAACCTATCCTATCAAAGAATTCGAGAATATGAATGGCCAATTTGCGTCCGGTACCGATGCGGTTGCGGAATTCTGCGACGCGAATAGTGCCGTGCTCGTCCATCAGCTTACGCGCGATATTGGCCAGTTCATGTGTCGCTGAGGCGAGGTAGAAGTGGTCCTTGCGTACCTGGTAGAGCCTGCCGAGGCGAGCGCAGGCTGTTAGCACCTGGCGAACACGCTGTTCATCAAGCCCACCGCTTGCTGCCAGGTCGCGAACCCGGGGTGGCTGGAAGGGGGCTTCCGCGAGAAGAGGTTCGAGCCGTTGCCAGAGCGCCTCGTCATGTTCATTAAGTGCTGCGCGATGGCCAGGCAGAGAAATGAAGGGCCCATTGCTATCAAGCTGGCCCGCCTCGATCAGTTGTTTCAGCAGGCCGCGGAAGAGGGGAGCCGGTAACCGAGGGGCGGCCTGGCGATTTAGTCGCTCGCGCTCGGTCCCCAGCATGGCGGGTTCGTTCTGGTGATTACTGGCGACTACTTGGATAATCCGCTCTCTAAGCGATTCGATGGCTTCCCGGGAGAAAGCACTAACTTCGCCTTCGGCAGTGAGGACTTGACCTGCGGATGCCTCGACCAGCGGCGCTAGACCCTGAACGCTGATATTAAGATTACGCGCCATGCCAGAAAGATCCAAGCCTTCGGGATGGAGATCAAGCGCAGCACTCAGCGGTTCATGAAGATCATAAGGGGGCTTGGTGTTTGCGCATTCCGCCAGTGCCGCCAACCAGGCCAGGCGAGCGGGAGCGCGCTGACCACGGCGGGGTGGTTCGCCGTCCAGTGCGATTCCGCCGCCGAGAGTAATATGCCCACCATGATCACGGATGACGAAACGATCCCCCAGGCAGGCGTGTACCGGGCTATCACAGACCAGTTGCCCCAGCATGCTTTTGCCTGGTTCGAGTCGTTGCCCTTCGAGAAGCGAGACCCGCCCCATGAGATGGGCGGCCCCCAGGTGTATATGGACTGGCGTCCAGTGCTTGAGCGGTGGGGTAGAGTCGAGCAACCTTAGCTGGACGTCGAGGCGTTTGATGGGCGGCGTTTCCAGTGCATCGGCGACCACCCAGTCGCCGCGACGGATGCGATCTCGTTCCACCCCAGTGCCTGAAAGGTTGAGCGCTACCCGGTCACCCTGGTGTGCCTGATCGCTCTCGCGGTGCTGGCGCCGCAGCTGGCGTACTCTGGCCTTATGGCCGTCGGGTACCAGGCGCACCATGTCACCTTTGGCAATGTAGCCGCTGAGTGCGGTGCCGGTCACTACCAGGCCGGCTCCCGGCAGCGCAAAGACGCGGTCCACGCTAAGGCGGAAATGCCCATAAGCAGAGAGCGCATGCTGTTCGGCCGCCTGGGACCATAGCGTGTCACGCAGTGCCGCTACGCCTTCACCGCTATGGCTCGAGACGTCATACAGCGGCGCCTTGGCGAGCTGGGTACCTGCCAGCAGTTGGATGATCTCTTGTCTGACTTCCTGTCGCCGTAGTTCGTCGACTCGGTCGATCTTGGTCAGTGCTACCACGCCGCGGTCGACGCCGAGCAGGTCGAGAATTTGGACATGTTCGATTGTCTGGGGCATTACTCCATCGTCGGCGGCCACCACCAGCAGGGCCGTGTCGATGCCAGCACTGCCCGCGAGCATGTTATGCAGGAACCGATGGTGCCCGGGCACGTCGACAAAGCCGAGCTCGACGCCTGACGCGACTTCGGGATAAGCGAAACCAGCTTCGATGGTCAGCCCACGGGCTTTTTCCTCTTTGAGGCGGTCGGTATCGATACCGGTCAGTTGCTGGATCAAAGCGGTCTTACCATGATCGACATGGCCAGCCGTGCCGATGATCATGACGGGCCCTCTTTGTGCACGTCCTGCTGCAGGGCATGGTGGTTCTCGTAGCGCTGCTTCAATATCGAGAGTTGTGACGCGAAGGCGTCGACGTCTTCAGGACGGTATAGGCAGCGCAGATCGAGATAGAGGGCGCCTTCGCTAAGGCGGCCGATGACCGGACGGGGGAGTTGTCGAAACGCTGTCTCGATGCGTTTGAGGCACCGTTCCCTGGCGCGGCGGTCACCGTTTAGTGGGCGCCAGACCAGCGCGTAGCTTGGCAACCGGTCGACGGGGAGCGAGCCGCTGCCAAGCTGACTCACGCAGGGGGCCAGGGTAACATCGATGTCGTCGAGCAAAGCCTGGGCGGAGGAGAGTAAACGCTCGCCGGTCGCCGCAATCTCGACGTCAGTACGCGTCAACATTGCCAACGTGGGAATGTCTCGCTGGGGCGCGTCACTGTCACGATAAAGACGCAGGGTGGCTTCCAGGGCGGCCAGGGTCAGCTTGTCTAGGCGCAGGGCACGTTTTAATGGATGGCGCTTGATCGTATCGATAAGGTCACGGCGGCCAACAATGATGCCTGCCTGCGGGCCGCCCAGTAGCTTGTCGCCGCTAAAGGTGACGACATCGGCTCCGGCGGCGATTGCCTCGCGAGGTTGCTCTTCATGGGGCAGTCCAAGCGCGGAGAAGTCGGCTAGTGCGCCGCTGCCCAGGTCAACCATGAAGGGGACTCCCTGCGCGTGTGCAATGCTCGCCAGTTCGCGCTCGGGCACGCTCTTGGTAAAACCGGTGATGGCGTAGTTGGAGGTGTGTGCCTTGACGATCAACCCGGTGCTCTCGCCCATGGCGGCCTGGAAATCCTTGGCATGGGTGCGGTTAGTAGCGCCTACCTCATGCAGCCGACAGCCCGCCGCGGCCATGATGTCGGGCATGCGAAAGGCACCGCCTATCTCAATCAACTCGCCGCGTGAAACGACCGCCTCGCGGCCATCGGCCAGAGCGCTCAGGGCCAGTAGTACAGCGCCAGCGTTATTGTTGACCACGGTGGCTGCTTCGGCGCCGGTCAGCTCGCAAAGCAAGGGTTCCACTAGGCGGTCGCGGTCGCCACGGCCGCCGCTCTCCAAGTCGTACTCAAGTGCCATGGGATGGCGGGCGGCTTCGGCCATGGCCTCAATGGCGGGTTCGGCAAGTGGCGAGCGGCCGAGGTTGGTATGAATCACCGTACCGGTCAAATTGAATACGCTGCGGCTGTTAGGCCGTACCAGCTGTTCCAGGCGCTCAAGTACTCGGGCAGTGAGTGTATCGACAGAGAGGGCGGCAAGTTGATGCTCGGCAGCCTCGGAACTACCCGCAAGGCGCGAGCGCTCGCTCTCAAGGGTTAGGCGAATGGCCTGCCTGACCAGGTGCCCACCATGGCGCTGCTGGGCTTGCTGCAGAGTGGGGTGGGTCAGCAGAGTGTCTACGGCGGGCAGGCTGCGTCGAACGTCCATTGTTGTTTTCAATCCATGCCGGGATTCAAATCCCAAGGTATAGCATGGCTGAGCGCGGGTCGTCCATGGTCGCTCGGGGATGCCCTTATTCGCCAACGATGAGCAGCGGGTTGAAGCCGCTACGAAAATACTGCTTTTCCTCGGCAAGCAGAAGATCCAGCGCTAGGCTCGCAAGGTCATCAGCGAGGGGGTCAGCATGTGCATCGAGCTCACGTGGCATGATTTTGAGATAGGAGTGACAGTCGCCACAGGTCTCGGCCTGAGTGGGGAGCAGGCGCTCGCCGCTCTCGTCCTCAAGGCTCAGGTAGTCAAGCTTACCGCTCTGATCGCAGACGCTGCACTTGGAGCGCTCCAGATACCATTGTGTCGCGCATAGCCCACATTGCAGGTAACGCACCCCGCTGCGTTTAGAATCGATCTGAATGATGCTTGCCACCGGCAATGAGCCGCAACAGGGGCAGATCGAACGGGCCTCGGCGGAGGGGCGCTTTGGCGGTTGGGGCAGGGTGCGCGCCAAGCGCAGCCAGGCTACTTGCAATGCTGCTGCTATCAAGGGCATCAGCCCACGGCTTGCTTCAGGGCCGGGGCGCGCTTCCAGCACTTCCTGGGCAAGGCGGTCGATTTCCTCCCTGGGCAGCTTACGCAGGGTGTCGAGCAACGGCCGCTGCGCCTCACCGACATGCAAATCGAGGCCATCGAGAAGTGCTGCGAGTTCACTATGAAAATCGATGTCGCGGCAAAGCGCTTGGGTACCCAGCGGCGGCATGCCGTGCTCCAAGGCCAGCGCAAAGGCGTCCGGCTCGGGCAGCCACGCTGGGGTATTGTGCTCAAGTGCCCGCTGCTGTGCTTGGGAGAGCTGTGCCATAAAGGCCAGGAAATCACGCAGCGGTTCGATACGCTCGGAGAGGTCATGCAGGCGCTGTGCGCGCTGGGCAAAGTGCTCCTGCTCGGGCAGCACCACGGAGGGGGGATCAATAACGCCCATCGGGGCATTGCCATATGCGTGATTCACTTGGGCTCCTCTCTTGTCATGGTCGTGTGCGGCTGCTTGGTCATCTCGCGCTCCTTGCGCTCTTTGTCCATTTCCTCCTCGTACCATAAATCATGATGATGTTTCGCCCAAGGCTTGCTGACCCGGCCACGAATCATGGCGGTGAACGACCCCTTCACCCAGATACCCGAGTAAATGTGGATGATCAAGGTAATGATCGCGAGGAAAGCCACATAAGCATGCCCAACGGCGGCCAACCGACGTAGTGTGATGGGGACGGCATCGGCAAAGTAGGGTTGCCAGATGAGTAGACCGGTTACCAGCAACAATGGCACGCAGAGCACCATGATCCAGTAAACGAGCTTCTGCCCGGCATTGTTCTTACCTACCGGCGGCAGACGCTCGTCATGATTACTCAGCACGTCCTTGATCTGCTTGAGCCACTGAATGTCATGGCGCTTGATCAGGCTCACCTTGAAGAAGCGGATCACCATGATCACGAAAAATAGCGTCATACACAGCCCAATATACGGGTGCAGGATGCGCGTCATGATCGGGCCGCCGAACAGACCGGTTAACGACCAGAAGAAGGGGTGAAAAAAGGGCAGCCCACTGAGCACCAGCATCACGAAGCTGATCGCGACGAGCCAGTGATTGATGCGTGAAAACGCATCATATCGCAGGATGCCTGGATCGGATTTGGCATGCGGTTTCGGCTCATTCATGGCTGTTTCTCCTCAGGCTCCTCGTCCTCCACTCCTTCTTCCACCTCTTCCGGTGTTTCCTTGGGGCCTGCGGTGAGGTAGTGGAAGAACCCGGCAAATGCGGCAAGCCCGATAGCTGCTGAGGCCAGCGGCTTGGGTATACCTTTCCAACCCTCGACCAGAGGACTGATGCGCGGGTCCTTGGGCAAGCCGCTGTAGATCTCCGGTTTGTCGGCATGTTGCAGCACGTAGATCACATGGGTACCACCCACCCCTTGAGGATCATAGATACCGGCATTTTCAAAGCCACGTCCTTTGAGAAAATCGGTGCGCGTCTCAGCGAGATCGAACATGTCCTCCTTGGTGCCGAACATGATCGAACCGGTAGGGCACGATTTTACACAGGCTGGCTCCAGGCCATGAGAGACACGATCAGAACACAGTGTGCATTTATAGGCCTTGGAATCCTTTTTCGAAATCCGTGGAACATCAAAAGGGCAGCCAGTGACACAGTAGCCGCAACCGATGCAGTGCTCGGAGTTGAAGTCAACGATGCCGTTGGCGTATTGGACGATAGCGCCAGGTGCCGGGCACGCCTCAAGACAGCCCGGTTCGGCGCAGTGCATACAGTTGTCCTTACGGATCAGCCACTCCAGGTTGCCTTGCTCGTTCTCGTGCTCGTTGAAGCGCATTACCTGCCAAGAGTCGGGCGTAAGGTCAGTCGGGTTGTCGTATTCACCCACACATTCACCCACCTCGTCACGCAAGTCGTTCCACTCAGAGCATGCCACCTGGCATGCCTTGCAACCGATGCAGCGGGATACATCAATCAGCTTAGTGACAGTTTCAACGCTGCCGCTTCGCCTTTGAGGCGAGGGTACTGAGGTCGCTGAGCGGGCGATGATATTCTGCGAGTTGATTTGTTCCCCACGCATGCTCTCCTCCTTGCGTTATAGCTTTTCGACCCGTACCAGAAACGACTTGAACTCCGGCGTCTGGGTATTGGCGTCACCTACAGAGGGCGTCAGCGTATTGGTCAGGTGAGCCTGCTTGGTTTCGCCCAGATAACCCCAGTGAATCGGGATGCCTATCTGGTGCACCGTATGTCCCGCTACCTGCAATGGACGAATGCGTTTGGTCACCACCGCCACCGCTTCGATATGGCCGCGCTTGGAGCTGACGCGGACTCGGTCGCCTTTAGCAATGCCCAGTTCGTTGGCCAGGATTTCGCCAATCTCCACGAATTTTTCCGGCTGGGCGATGGCGTTCAAGCGGTTGTGCATCGTCCAGTAGTGGAAATGTTCAGTGAGGCGATAGGTCGTCGCCGCATGCGGAAACTCCTCGAAGGTGCCGAAATTGGCCCGATCCTGCTCGAACACCCGCGCGCCTGGATTGTTCTTGGCCAGTGGGTTGTTGGGGTGCATCGGGTTGTTGGCGATGGGCGTTTCAAACGGTTCGTAGTGTTCCGGGAAAGGCCCTTCGACCATGCGGTCACGGGCAAAGAACTGCCCTCGGCCCGTCTGGTTCATGATGAAGGGGCCCTGAGCTTCTGTCGGCGCAGATTCCACCGGGAAGTCGGGAACGTCATTACCCACCCATCGATTGCCGTTCCACCAGACGACCGCCTTGCGCTCAGCCCACGGCGTGCCGTCGGGGCGTGCGCTTGCCCGGTTGTAAAGGATTCGCCGGTTGGCCGGCCACGACCAGGCCCAGCCCAGTGTCTGACCGACGCCGTAGGGGTCAGAGTTGTCGCGGCGGGTCATCTGGTTGCCTTCATCGGTCCAGCAGCCGGCAAATATCCAGCAACCGCTCGCCGTGCTGCCATCGGCACGCAGCATGCCGAAATCCTCGATCTGCTCGCCCGCCCGACAGACAATATTGCGCTGCTCATCAACCACGTCTTCGAGTGCCCAACCGTTGTACTCCCGGGCTATTTCGTTAGCGCTTGGTTCTGCCGGGTAGCGATAGGGCCAGCTTAGATTGAGCAGCGCATCTGAAAAGACGCCGCCTTCGTCGCGATACATCTGCTGCATCCGCAAGAAGATGCCCGCCAGTATGGCGGTATCGGGAATCGCTTCGCCCGGGGGCGGTGCCGCTGCCCAGAACCATTGCAGCCAGCGTGAGCTGTTGACGATGGAACCGTCTTCCTCGGCAAACGCGGTGGTCGGCAAACGGAACACTTCAGTGTCAATCTCGGCGGTGTTCACATCGTTAAATTCGCCATGGTTCTTCCAGAACTCGGCGGTTTCGGTTCTTAACGGGTCGATGACGACCAGATACTTCAAGCGGGAAAGCGCCGCACTAGTCTTGGCCTTGTGCGGAAAGGCGGCCAACGGATTAAACCCTTGGCAAATATAGCCGGTGATGTCGCCATGGCTCATCCGCTCGAAAGTATACAGCACGTCATACAGGGGCTCGCTGAGCTTGGGCAGCCAGTTATAGCACCAGTTGTTCGCTTCGGTGGCCGCATCGCCGAACCAGGCCTTCATCAGACTGACATGAAAACGCTCGTAATAGCGCCAGTAGGACACTTCGCCAGGCAGCAGGTCCGGGCGTGAGCGGTCCAGGATATAGGCGTCGTAATCCTGCTCATCGGCCTCGGGCAGCGACATGTACCCAGGTAGTAAGTCCGAGAGCAGGCCTAGATCGGTCAGCCCCTGGATATTGGAATGCCCACGCAGAGCGTTGACGCCGCCCCCGCGCATGCCCATGTTGCCAAGCAACAACTGGAGCATCGCCGCGGTGCGAATGATCTGCGAGCCTATCGAGTGCTGCGTCCACCCCAGTGCGTAGAGGATCGTCATGGTCTTGTCGTCCACGACGGTCGCGGCGACCATGTCCCAGACGTGCAGAAGCTTGTCGCGGGGCGTACCGCACACTGAAGAGACCACATCAGGGGTGTAGCGGCTGAAATGCGCGCGCATCAATTGGAATACGCAGCGGGGGTGCGTGAGCGTATCGTCACGCAGGGCGTAGCCTTCGTCGTCGTACTCGTACCGCCAGGTCTCTTTGTCGTAGTCGCCATTCTCGGCGTTGTAGCCGGTGAATAGGCCATCCTCGAAGCCGAAATCCTCGCGCACGATGAGGCTCGCGTCGGTGTAGGCGCGCACATATTCATGGTGAATCTGATCGGTTTCGATCAAGTAGCTGATTAGACCGCCCAGAAAAGCGATATCGGTGCCGGTACGAATTTCCGCGTAGTAGTCCGCCACCGCTGCCGTGCGGTTAAAGCGGGGATCGACCACCACTAAACGGGCATCGTTATGCTCCTTGGCTTCCATCACCCAGCGAAAACCAACGGGGTGCGCCTCGGCGGCATTGCCACCCATGACGAGAACAAGATCAGCGTTGCGGATGTCGACCCAGTGGTTGGTCATGGCACCGCGACCGAATGTTGGGGCAAGACCTGCCACCGTCGGTCCGTGTCAGACGCGCGCCTGGTTGTCGAGTACCACCATGCCAAGGCTGCGGACTATCTTCTGTGTCAGGTAGGCCGTCTCGTTGGTCGAGGCGGACGCCGCTAGCATCCCGGTCGTGGTCCAGTGGTTGACGGTATTGCCTGCATCGTCCTCGGCGACAAAGTTGGCGTCGCGATCATCCTTCATGTGACGGGCGATACGTGTCAGCGCGTCGTCCCAGCTGATGCGTTTCCACTCATCGGTGCCGGGTTCGCGTACCTGAGGATACTTAAGGCGCGATTCGCTCTGGATGTAGTCGAGCAGCCCCGCGCCCTTGGGACACAGCGAGCCGCGACTGACCGGGTGATCCGGGTCGCCCTCGACATGGTAGATGCTATCAATGCTGTTGATCGCTCCATCGCCGCGGCTATAGAGCAGTACGCCGCAGCCCACCGAGCAATAGGTGCAGTTGCTGCGGGTTATCTTGGCGCCGGTAAGCTTGAACTGGCGAATTGAGGCGAGTGCGGGCTCGGGTGCAAAGCCCATCATGGCCATACTGGAGGTGGCCATGCCGACTGCCCCGAGTTTAAAAAACTGTCTTCGCGTAACCTTCAGAGTCATCACGGCCTCCTGTCGTTTTGTTCTGAATGTCGTCAATTCCTGAGATGACATATCCGTTAAGCATAGTGCGTCTGTTCTTGTTTGGCGGTGCGTCGCGGTGTCGTTTGTCCAATGAGAAGGTTGCCACTAGGGCTTACTGTTAACGGCTTATTCGGGCGAATCGGACGTGCTGCCCTGAGATTCACCGTCTTCCTGACGCCCACTGTCGTCGGCACCCAGCGGTTCATCCGGCAAAAGCGCCTCCTCGCGTTCAGGTGTCTCGGTTTCGTAGGTGGACCCAGCATCGGGCTGAGAATCAGGCGTCTGGAACATGGCATCGCCCCGGGATTGACCGCCACCGGTGGTCTCATCCTCCTGATCCATATTCGCCCCGGTAATGCCACTTGTGGTACCCGCCGTGCCGGTATCTATATTCGGCTTCTCGGGCATGGTGTTGGGAAGTACGCCGCTTTCACTCTGTGGAGCTGCTGGTTCGGAGGCTTGGAGCGTGATCATGGCGCCAGTGATTAGCAAGGCAACAAGGAGGGGGAGCGTGCGTCGCATCATGCTTGAACTCCTCGAATGAGCTAAGTCGAATGGGTCAAGACCTCTGCCGCTGAGCGATCCATACTGGCTACTATTTAAGGGCAGCGATATCGTATCTACCTTCTGTATAGACAGTCGCGCCGCTTGGCGCAAGAACATGGGTTAAGAGGTGTTCATCCCGTCATGGTTATTCTACTTCTTACTCCCTCTGGTACTTTTTCTCTTTGTAGAGCTCTTTTTTGGCTTGCTCGTACGCTTGGCTGGGCTGCGGACTCCATGGACCGGGTGGGTGCCAGATTTTGTGCACGGGATTAGCGGGTGTTTTCTCTATGACGGGGCCAAGAAATTCCAACACCGCTACGACAACCTCCGAAAACGCCTCCGGCACATGGTCTTGGCCAAGGCGCTTATGGAACGCCTGCCATTGTGGCTGCTTGCTGTCCACGAAAGCGGTAGAAAAAGGGTTAGTTTCAGGGAGTGCCGTATGTCGGTTAGCAAAGGTTCTTGTTATAGCGCCATCCAGGTTCGAAAGCGTGAAAGAGTGCTGCCGCGAAAGTATCCAAATATCGTAAAAGTCTTTCATGCGGCTGTTCAATTCACCCAGATGGACCATCGCCTGAAACTTCTCAGCAATGGATGATTCCGGTGTATAACAAAGAATTCTGTCGGTAGGGAAGCCTAGTAGGCCGGGAAATGTCTGCCAAGAAGGCAGCGGAAAAATAATGTCGCCAAAACCAATATCCAATTGCATGGGGATTTTGGCATTATCGAGAAATCCGGTAAACGTCACCCTAATCCCTTGATAGTCGGCGTCTTCGGTAATGGTTTCGGCTTTTAGCGTATTTAAGTCAAACGATAATCCATCATCCATTACGCCCGTAGCCAACACATCGCTCACTTGGGCCAGAATGGCATCTGGGCGATTGCTTGTTTGACCCAGCATATCGATATCACGCGTCGGCCGAATGTCCGGCCCCTGCATAACCCAAAGCAGTAGGGCACCCTTTAGCGTAAAACTGCGGTTATGAGTCGATTGGCTAAGCCGGTAAAGAAACCGCTCCATAGCGAAGTACTGTAGTAACTCTTGGAAGGGGCGTTTTTCTTCTCGGGATTTATTCAGCAACTTCTGGCGCACAGACGCGGCGATGTTTTTGGCCACCGTAGTCTCCTGTCATCTTGTTGGTTCGTTGACTGAGTGATTCCGCTCAAAGCCTGGCCTCTACATAGGGCGCCATCACCTTCGCAACGCGGCAGATGCTGGCGTATTCCATCAGTTTCCCAGGCCGGAATGTTTTACGGTTGCGGTAGAGCTCAAGCGCCTCCAGCACCACATCCATGCCGATACGGTTACGGAACTTAAAGCAGTCCGCCAGGGTTTTCTCCGGGTTGTAGACCTGTAGCGTGATGTCATCTACTTCTACCTGCTCGATGCCTGTGCTGAAGGCCTGCCCTGAGAACCGATAACCGGCCACCGGCGGATAATCCAGAACCGGCAGACGGGCATCCCGTTCCACCGCTAGATGCACTTGGTGAGGAATCTGGGTGGTAATGCCGTGCCAGTCTAGCGCCGAAATCAAGCAGAGCACGGCATGGGGAAAACGGGTGGCGGTGGCCACCAAATCTGGATTATCAATCGGGGGAAGGTCCGCCAGTCGATAGAGGCCACGGCTGACCGGCTCAATCAGCCCTTCATCACGAAGGCGATAGAACTGGTACCGGCTGATACCCAGTGTCAGGGCCTCACTCAGGCGAAGCTTACCGCCTTGCTGGCGGAACAGGGTTTGAAGTTGAGTCCGAAAAGATCGGGCGGAGCAGGATTCAGACAAAGTGTCACCACTTGTTTATATGTGGTGACACTTTGTCTGATCGCGCTTGAAGATTCAAGCGGCAGCTTCGTCGGGGGTGTTGGACTGGTCGAGCGCAAGCAGTTTCTTACAATGCGTAGCATCCATGGCGTACGTGAACTTTCTGTTCAGGCGATAATGAAATCGGGGCCTAGCTCTAATAAAAAAAAGGGCATGACAGGCTTTAGTGTAACAAGGTGTCTTATAGGTGTTGGGGGCCGTGTTTCATTAACTTGCTGGCGTCGCCAAAGTTGAAACCCCAGTCAGCGTTGCTTGGCAGGTTTGCGTTTCACATAGCTGGCGCGTTTGGTTTTAGTGCTTTTCCTTGGCTTTGCCGGGCTACCCGCTGCACCCTGAGCCGTTTGCAAACTCAGCCTGAGCTTTTCCGCATCGCTTTGATGAAGCAGGGCGCGAAGGTCTTCCAGCAGGGCCTGCTGAAAAGCGCCCGCATCATCCTGTTGTTCAGAAATGGCCCGCAGGCGCTGCTCCCAAAGGGCGGTGCGTTCCGGCGTGCTGACGGCGCTGGGTAGAGCGGCGATTAACGCGCTCCCCAGTTTGGTGGCACGTAGGGCTTTTTGTTGGCGCACCAGGTAGCCGCGCTGTACCAGGGTTTCGATGATACCGGCGCGGGTGGCTTCGGTACCCAGGCCATCGGTGTCCCGTAAGGTCTTGCGAACGTTCGGGTCATCCACGTAGCGGCCGATGTTCATCATCGCCTTGATTAGGCTGGCATCGGTAAACGGCTCGGGTGGGCGGGTTTCCTTTTCCTCTATGCCTGCACCCAGTGCTTTGCAGTGTTCATTTTGGGCAAGCGGTGGCAGCGGCGGTGATTCTTCTTTCGTGGTGAAAAGCGGTTTCCAGCCAGGGTCGAGAATACTTTGGCCGCGGGCACGGAACGCCTCGTTTAACAGCGTGAACTCGGCTTTCACTTCAAAGGTGCGCAAAGGGCGATAGAACTGGGCCATGACGTTGCGCACCACCAACCGAAACACGTGGCCTTCAGTGGCCGAGAGCTGGCTGAAATCAGCAGGCTTTCCGGTAGGCGCCAAGGCGTGGTGGGCACCCACCTGCTTGTCGTTCCACGCCTTTGAGCGCAGCGAGAAATCGGCACCATTCAGCCATTGCCTGAGCGTGTCATCATTTTGGCAGGCGCCGGTTAAACTGCGCTGGGCAAGGGCCAAGTGCTCTTCGGGCAGATAGCGACAGTCGGAGCGCGGGTAGGTGATCAGCTTGTGCTGCTCGTAAAGGCGCTGGCAAATATCCAGCACCATTTGTGCGGAAAGCCCAAAGCGTCGGGCGGCATCTACCTGAAGTGCGGAAAGCGAGTAGGGCAGCGGCGGCGCCTGACGTTTTTCCTGCTGGTCGAGCCTGGTGAGCTGGCCGGTTGCACCCGGCAATTGGGCGGCCAGTGCATCAGCGGGTGTGCGATCAATCAAGCGGCCTTGATCATCCAGCGGCTGGTGTTCCTTGGGTGCCCACCAAGCGCGTAGTTGGCCTTTTTCAACCTGTAAGTCCACCCAGAGCGGGTAGAACGGATGCGGCCTGAAATCTCGAATGGCGTTATCTCGGCGCACAATCAGCCCGAGTACCGGTGTTTGCACACGGCCAACGGAAAGTACACCATCGTGGCCCGCTTGGCGGCCGGTGAGCGTCCAGGCACGGGTCAAGTTGATGCCATACAGCCAGTCAGCGCGTGAACGCGCTTGCGCTGCCTGAAAAAGCGGCTGGAACTCCTGATTGGAGCGCAGTTTGGCGAGGGCGCGACTGACCGCTGGGCGGTTCAAATCGCTGATTAACAGGCGTTGAACCGGGCCGCGATACTTCAGGTGCTCGATCACTTCCTGCACCAGTAGCTGGCCTTCGTCGTTACTATTACAAGTACTAATTTGTGAAAAAGTGTAATTGTTTGATTTTTTTAGCATTTCCACCATTTCATACTTCCTTAGCTTTTCACAAAAACCTGAATCCGTGAAGCCGGCGCCGACACTTTCCCTATCACCGCCAGCGAGCATTTTTGATCATTCGCCCCGTGCAAGTTGGCTTTCGCAAGCCCGTTATTGCCAAAACCCACCGTGCTGATCGGTGCTGACGGCCCGTTTTGTCATGCCTTTCCACCCGCCAGGCACGACATATCTGGCGATCGCGTGTCGCTTGGAACTGCTTGTGGATAGAGTGTCGCCGATTGACGGTCAGCATGGCGTTCCTCGTGGATAACGCAGTCGGCTCCGCAGCGTCTTGAGCACCGTCATGCGCCCGATATCCTGCCCGAAGTCGAGGATGATCTGCCGTGCCTTGTGAATCACGAGAGCCGCACGGTACACCAACTCTTGTAGCACGGTGCGCAGCCGGCGCCGCTTGGCCGGGTGGCGAACCGGGCTCAGCTCGCCGGTCATGCCCAGCTGTCCCATCAGGCGCAGGATGTTGTAGGCCAACTGGGCGAGATGCAGGATCAGGTCGTTGGTGGCGAACTTGCCGGACGGCAAGCGCTCCAGGTCGAGATCGGTCTTGATCTCGCTGTGAAACTGCTCATGGGTGGCATGCGCCTGGTAGCGCTTGATCACCGCCTCCGGCGCCTCGTCCAGGCTGGTCCACCAGCCTTCCAACTCATAGTCCGGTTCGAGCAGCAACTGGCCATCGCGATCGGCGGTGCGCTCGACCAGGCGCATCACGCGTTGGACGACGTATTCGGTCTTGTTGTCGTCGTGGATCGAGACGGTCTGCGGCCACAGCGCCTGGTGCTTGCCAGGACGCAGCTCTTCCCAGTAGTCCGCCGCCACAGCCAACCAGGTATCCTGATCGGCCGTGGCCGAGCCGCGCGGGTTCCATTTGACGACATAGTCGAGCCGGCGCCCCTCGTCGGCAAAGACCCGGCGCTGCTGTTCGAGAAGCGCCAGGTGCGCCTGGCTGTCGAAGCCGCTGTCCTCGCGTAACAGGATCGGTTGCTTGGTCAGGCCTTGGGCGCGAGGCAGTACCCGCTCCAGGAAGGCGTTGCTCTCCTTCATGGTGTGCTGCTTGCCAGGCCGCAGTTCCAGACCCAGGCACCACCCTTCGTTGCCCAGATAGGCGGCGATCGGGGTGTAGCCATCGACCTTCTGGTAGGTCCGCGAGACGCCTTCCTTCTTCGAGTTGCTGTTGTCCATGACGAAGGTGTCGATGTCCAGGCAGACGTGCGTCGTCTCGGCGGTGATCGGTGCTTCGATCAGTGACAGCAGGGTCGTGGACCAGGTGGCGGTGCGCGCCTGCAGGTCGTTGGCGGCAAGTTTCTCCAGCCGCTGTCGCAGCGTCGCCGCGCTCGGCACCTTCTGCAGGGTCAGCAGTTGTTGGAAGGGCTTGTCGCGGCGGAAGTTCTCGACAGCGTCATAGTCGCTCATGCCCAGACACAGCAGGCCCAGGTAGCTCTTGATCACATCGCTGGTGCGCATGCCCAGCGTGGTGGGGAAGCGCCCGTCGATGCTATCGACGCCAGCGATCTCGAAGCACTGCCCGATGATGGACAGCCCGGCGTGGCTGGTGAGGGTGCGGCGACTGGCACGGAACTTGACGTTGGGCATGGCACTATCTGGGTGAATGGCGATATTCGCTATATTGCCATGCAGTTCAGTAGGTTAGAAGCATTTCTGGGGGCTGGTCTCACGGATTCAGGTGTGAGTCTATATAATTCCTCCTTGATATATCCTCGCAAGGCCAACAGGTGATTTATGCGAAATTTTTAGTAACTATTCAGGTCACGCTGCCTGATCCAGGCCGTCCCGACGCATGAATTCGGGCACTTCACCGGCAAACAACTGTTCCAGTGCGGTGTGCGCTGCCAGGCCCTGCTTGACCGCCTTCGAGAGGAAGCTGCGCATCCGGCAGAAGATCTCGGCACCTTCCCAGGAGCGGAAACAGCCTGAAATCTTCTGCTGGACCTTGGTCATCCGCAGGTCACGCTCCCCTTGGTTATTGGTGAAGGGCGCGGCGGGGTCATCGAGGAAACGCAGCACGTCGTCCTCGTACGCCTGGAGACGTTCGAGCAGGTTACGTGCCTTGGTACGTTTGGCACGACCGCGCTTTCCCGGTGGTGGTGGGATCGGTGGCGGACACTCGGTCTCACCCTCTGTCAGGCACTGCCGATAGCGGACTCGCCAGCGTTGCGCCTCTTCGGGCGAGAGCGTGCCACCGGCAGCGTCAACGGCCTGATGCATCTCCAGCAGCAGATCATGCAGCGCCTTGGCCCACTTTTGGTGGTCATTTTCCCAGGCCGCAGTCAATTCACGCAGGTGATGGGCGTTGCAAAGTGCGTGGCGGCAATCCGCGTAGCGGTAGTAAGGCTTCCAGTGATCATGCACCAGCACCCCCTGGACATAGGGCAGGATGCCGATGGCATCCATGGCCTCCTGACCTCGCTTGGCGTGAGGCGCCAAGTAGGTCAGGGCGTCATTCGAGGCGCTGTGCAGCCAGTAGCGCTTGCCGCCGACCTGCATCCCGGTCTCGTCGGCATGCACGGTCGCGGCTTGCCTCAGCGCCGGGATCGCCCACTCGGCAAACGCCTCGGCGCGCTGATAGGCCTCTTGATTGAAGGCGAACAGCGTGCCGGTGCTCAGCGATAGATCGCACTGTGAGGCCAGCAGCGCCTGGATGCGGGCATAGGGCAGCAACTGATACTGCGAGAGATAGACGACATGCGCCTTGAGACGTGGGCCATACTGGATCGGGCGGGTCACGCCGTCGGGAAACGGCGCCACATGGCGCCGCCCGAGATCGTCCTCCAGCACCTCGGCGCGATACTCGGTGACGACGGCCTGGATCACGATGTCTTGCACCTGGCGCGTTTCGATGCCGACCGAGCGATAGGTGCGCCCTTTGGGCAAGGTGCGGCGATCGACGCGCAACGACACGATCTCGTCGGGATCGGTGACCGGCGCCAGCGTCTTGCCTTCGTGACCCGGTTGCCCGCCAGGGCGACGCTCGCCCTTGGCCCGGGAACGGCGTTGGCGGTTGGGGTCTTGTGACGGCGGCTTGCTGCTGTTGCGGCTGCTGGTGGCCAGTCGGTCGGCCATCAGCTTGACCAGCAGCATCAGCACGTCGATGGCAGCACGCAAGGAAGGCGAGACCGTGTGGTCTTCCTTGAGCTGCTGCCGGACCCGTTCCAGGGCCTCGTCGACGTTGATATCGCTGATGGTCATGTCACCGCATAGACGTGCCGAAGGATCAGGCACACTATGCCAAAAAAATCAGGTGGTTGGCGACATGCCATCCGCAGCCACCTGAATAGTTACAATTTTTATACCTTCTACAAGAATCTCGTATCTTGATAGAGAAATTGGTATATCTTATTTGCATAACCCTGTTGCGACTTTTGATTTGCCCATATCCCGCCATCTCTATAATTTATAAAGAGCACCATCAGTGCCTCCCGATGACAAAAACAGTTAAGACAAAAGGAGACGTTATGAAACGAATCAGTGCGTTCACCATGTTAGCGGCATCTGCGGCTGTCACACCGCTTGCGCTTGCCGCGCAGGAAACCTTGTATTTTAGTGGTTATGCTGGAGATTTCCAGAGGGTATTCGAGGCCGAGATCGCGCCGGACTTCGAGGCTGCGCATGGCGTCGACATTGTCTACGTGCCAGGAAACTCGAGCAGTACGATCGCGAAGCTACAGGCGCAGGCAAATAACCAGGAGATTAGCGTTGCGCTTGTCGATAACGGGCCCATGCAGATGGCAATGCAGTTCGGCTTGTGCGACAGCGTTACCAACACTGTGGCCTTCGGCGACCTTTACGACATGGCGAAACCAGAGGCCTTCGATGGTAAGGCAGTGGGCATTGGTCTCGTCGCAACGGGAATTACATATAACAAGGCGAAATTCGACCGCGAAGGCTGGGCCGCGCCGACCTCATGGAATGACCTCATTGAGGACAAGTTCGAAAACCGGGTTACCTCGAATTCTATCACCGGCACTTTTGGCCTCAATGCCCTCCTGATGTTCGCGCAAATGAATGGCGGAAGCGAGGAGAATATCGAACCGGGCTTCGAGGCGATCCAAGAGAGACTGGCACCGAACGTCGTGACTTGGACCTCGTCAAATGCCGAAATGGCCCAGCTGTTCCAGAACGGGGATATCGATATCGGCGTTTGGGGCAGCAACCGGGCGAATGCATTGAAGGATACCGGTTTCCCGGTAGAGTTTGTCTATCCCAATGAGGGCGCACCAGCGATCATCGCCTCTGCCTGCGCTGTTGCGGGAAGCCCTCAACCGGATCTGGCGCAGGAACTCCTGAAATATCTCGTATCACCCAAGGTGCAGAAGAAGCTGGCCACGCAGGGCTTCGGCCCGACCAACAGGGCGGTCACGCTTGATGCGGATATTGCTGAGACGGTTCCTTATGGTGAGGACAAGCTGGCGAAGATGATCAGCATGGATTGGGAGGTCATAAACGCTAACCGTGCTGATTGGGCCAAGCGATGGGTCCGAACTATCGAATAAAATAGGGAAATTTGCTCTGCATCGGTGCGCCGAATGATATGAGGAAGTATGCCTGCATGCTTCCTCCCCCTCCGAAAAAACAAAATGTAACCCAGGTATAAAATATGAGTACACTCACCCTGCGTGGCCTGGCGAAGACCTATACGCCTAATGTCAGGGCCGTTAAGAATATTGATTTAGAAATAAAAAGCGGCGAGTTTGTCTCCCTTCTCGGTTCTTCAGGCTGTGGAAAGACCACCACGTTGCAGATGGTTGCTGGGTTCGTTTCCCCTTCAGATGGACAGGTTCTGTTGAATGGCGACGACATTACCAACCTGGAACCCAACAAACGCAACATGGGAATCGTCTTCCAGAGTTATGCGCTTTTTCCGCATATGACCGTTGCGCAAAACGTACGCTTCGGGCTCGAGATGCGCAAGGTCCCGGAAGGAGAGATTCGCAAGCGGGTGGCTGAGGCACTGTCGATGGTTCAGCTTGGCGGGCTGGACGACCGCTATCCTAAAGAGTTGTCCGGTGGGCAGTGCCAACGGGTGGCGATAGCCCGAGTCATTGCGATCCGCCCACATGTTCTTCTCCTCGACGAGCCGATGTCGAGCCTCGACGCGAAGCTGCGAAGTGAGATGCATGTCGAGCTACGCAACCTGCAGAAGCGGCTGGGGATCACAACGATCCTCGTTACCCATGACCAAGTCGAAGCAATGACCATGAGCGACAGGATCGCGGTGATGGCGAATGGTGTCATCGTCGAGTTGGGAACCCCCCAGGAAGTCTATGATATCCCAAGGACGGAATATACCTTCAACTTCCTTGGTCAGTCGAATACGGTCGAAGGAAAGGTGCTGGGCAATGATGGGGATTTCACGCAAGTACGTGTCGGGTCTAGCATACTCAACGTTCCGCTGCGAGACAAGAAGCTAGCGGGCGATGTGCGGTTATTCATCCGGCCTGAGCGTCTAATGCTGTCATCACCAGAAAGCGGAATAATTACGGGACGTGTCGTCACACGACTTTTTCTTGGCGGCACATGGACTTTCGAGATTGACTGCGATCATGGGCGATTGCGCGTAATTAATCTGAATGCGAGAGGAGGAAGGCAGCCTGACGAAGGTGATCAGGTAGGGGTTAGTTGGGACGAAGCCGACATGCAATCCGCATCAGAGGATCTTGCTCATGCCTGATACCGTTACCAAGAGAGTCGGACAACCTTGGCTTTTGTCATTTCCAGCGCTGGCCCTGTTTATGGGGCTGCTGATAGTACCCTTAGCACTGACTGCGATTTTGTCGTTCAACGCCTTTGACTCCATGGTCGGAACGCTGGATGAGTACACCATCGACAATTATATCGAAGTCCTGTCGGACGGATACTATTATGAGCTTTTCCTGCGAACAGCCCTAATGTCGGCCGGAGTGACACTTCTGTGCATTCTTTTGGGCGTTCCGGAAACGATCATTCTCTCCCGGATGCGGCCACGTTATCAGGGAGCTTTCTTTGTACTGATCCTAGGGCCATTGTTGATCTCGGTTGTGGTTCGCACGCTCGGCTGGTCGATTCTTCTGGGCCGAGAAGGCGTTATCAATCAATCACTGATCAATATTGGTCTGATCGATGCACCTTTACAGCTAATGTATACCATGACTGGCGTGGTCATCGTGCTGACTCATGTGATGCTTCCCTTCATGGTTATCGCCGTTTGGAGCACACTGCAAAAGCTCGACGGGCAAGTGGCGAATGCTTCGCTTTCACTGGGTGCAGGATCTTTCACGACCTTTCGGCGGGTGATCTTACCACAGCTTGTTCCAGGGATTCTATCCGGCTCGATCATCGTTTTCACCATGTCTGCATCCGCCTTCGCGACGCCTGCTTTGATCGGTGGACGCAGCGTTAAGGTCCTAGCAACCACGATTTATGACGAATTCCTCAAGACGATGAACTGGCCGCTGGGTGCAGCCATCGCGGTTTTACTTTTGATTGGTATCGTTTGTGTCGTCATCGGTAGCAACCGATATATGGAGCGAAAATTCAAGCAGGTGTTTTCATGAAAAACAGAGGTCTAGGTTCGAACGGGGTCGGTTCTCTCATCTTCCATACGCTCTTCACCCTGTTCATCATTTCGCCGCTCGTAGTCATCGTCTTAGTGTCGTTTTCCGACAAAGGGTATATCTCCATGCCCTTCGACGGCGCGTCCCTGCGCTGGTATTGGGCGATCCTCAGTGCACCGGAATTGGTGAACGCATTCCTTCTTTCGTTCTGGCTCGGGCTTGGAGCGGCAACCGTCGCCTCGATCGTGGCAGTTCCGGCAGCCATTGCTATCGCGCGATACCGCTTTGTCGGACGTGATGCACTAACCGCGTTACTGCTGTCGCCCCTGATGGTGCCGCAGGTTGTGCTTGGGGTAGCGTTTTTGAGCTTCTTTGCCTCTATGGGCTGGAGTGGGTCTTTCTTGGCACTGATGCTGGTTCATGCGCTGATCGTCGTTCCTTTTGCGCTGCGACTGACCCTCGGCGCGATCATCGGGCTCAATAGAGATACCGAACTCGCGGCACGCTCTCTAGGGTCGTCGCGGTGGATCACATTCCGACGCATTCTGCTACCGCTAATTCTGCCCGGTGTGGCCGGAGGATGGGTGCTCTCGTTCATTCAGAGCTTCGATGAGGTCACGATGACCGTCTTCATTGCGACGCCTGGTACGACGACGCTTCCGGTCGCGCTCTACAATCGAGTCGCTCTGCTGACGGACCCGGTCACGACTTCAGTTTCGTCGATCATGATCGTCGGCACGATGGGGCTGATGTTCATCCTCGATCGAATCGTCGGGATAGACAAAGTCCTGGTCGGAAAGAAGTAGACAGCTTCAACCTAGAACAATGAATTGTCCGTTGCATTGTGGCTGGCAGACAAGCCTGCCAGGAAGTCTCGGGCAACTGGAAAGGCTGAAAAATGAGCACAAAACAGTTAATGATCGTTGGCGGAGGGCTGGTTGGTGCCGCTATCGCCTATGGGGCGGCCAGTCGAGGACTGTCTGTTCGGATTCTCGACCAGGGAGATACGGCATTTCGCGCTTCGCGGGGAAATTTCGGCCTCGTCTGGCTCTCGAGCAAGGGCAGTGGAGTACCGAATTATGCTCGTTGGACCATGAATGCGGTGCAGCGCTGGGGCGACTTTCATCAGGAGCTGCTGAGCCTGACTGGGGTCGATTGTGGGCTGGTTCAGAAGGGGGGGTTCTGGCTCGGTTTCAGCGAAGAGGAGGTACAGCAACGTGCCGACCTTCTCGCGAAGATCGACCGCGAGGCGGGCGGCATCCCATTTCGGATGATGGAACCCGACGAAATACGCCAGTATTTGCCGGGCCTCGGTCCGAAGGTCGTGGGGGGCAGCTGGGGGGCGCATGATGGTATGACAAACCCCTTGCTGTTATTGCGCGCACTGCACTCCGGGCTAAAGGGTGCCGGGGCGGACCTCATCAGCGGCGTCGATGTTACCAAGATTGAGCATGACGCAGACAAGGGGCGCTTCACCGCCCGTAGCCGTGACGGGCAGAGCTGGACGAGCGACCGGATTGTCATCGCGGCAGGGCTTGGCATTTCGGATTTAGCCAAACAGGTTGGCATTCACGCACCTATCGTGACGACCCGTGGCCAGGTGCTGATTACCGAACGGCTGCAGCCCTTCATGGATTATCCGACTAATAAGGTGCGCCAGACCGGCGAAGGAACCGTGCAGATTGGCTCGACTAGCGAGGATGTGGGGCTGAATGATGGCACAACGGTCGATAAGATCGAATGGCTTGCTCGGCGTGCCGTTGACACATTCCCCGGACTAGCGAACGCGCGGCTTGTCCGGGCCTGGGGGGCGCTACGTCCGCTTACCCTGGACGGTTATCCGATTTACGAAGAGTCCGAGACCTGTCCGGGTGCCTTCGTGGCCGTTTGCCATAGCGGCGTCACCCTCGCTGCCGTACATGCCCATGTCGTCGGGCCGTGGATGGGGGGACTGAAGGATGCTCCTGCGGAAGCTGCCACTTTCCGAAGCGCGCGCTTCCTTGATAAGAACGCGAGGTCTGTCCGTGACTACTGAGACGCTTTATTCAATTCCCGCACGTCCCGATCAGAAGATGGTCAGTATCACGTTCGAGGGCGAGACGCTTCGTGTGCCAGAGGGGATCAGTGTGGCCGCGGCTCTCCTGAGCATTGGTCGAGGTGGTTTCCGCACTAGCATCGTTGGCGGCACGCCGCGCGCGCCTTATTGCATGATGGGTGTCTGCTTCGAATGTCTTGTGGAAATCGATGGGGTACCCGCACGGCAGAGCTGTCTGACTCTCGTTCATGACGGTATGACCGTAAGGCGTCAAGTGGGGGCTCCATCCTTGGATGCATTGGCTTGGGGAGGCAAAGATGACCACTGATGTGAAGGACCTCGTCATCGTCGGAGCTGGCCCAGCCGGCATGGCTGGCGCATCCGAGGCACGAACACTTGGGATGTCAGTGAGCGTGTTGGATGAGCAGAAGGCGGTTGGTGGGCAGATCTATCGACACGTCGAGGACGCACCTGAAGAACTTCAGGCGATTCTCGGGAAGGATTATGCCTCGGGTAGGGCCCTGGCTGACGAATTCCGATGCAGCGGTGCAAATCATATCCGTAATGCCACTGTATGGAACCTGACGGAGGACGGTGTCGTCGACTATGTAGCCGAAGACGGCGCGCGGACGATTTCGGCTACCAACGTCCTGATTGCTACCGGCGCAATGGAGCGGCCGATCCCGATTCCGGGCTGGACACTTCCCGGGGTGATGGGAGCTGGGGCGGGGCAGATCATGCTCAAGGGCGCGGGCGCGCTTCCCGCTGGACCGGTCATACTCGCCGGCTGCGGTCCGCTTCTCTACTTACTGGCCTGGCAATATCTGCGGGCAGGGGTGACGCTCGCCGGGCTGGTCGATACGACGCCTTTTTCGGCTTATGTCGCAGCACTCGGCAAAATCGATGGTGCCTTGAAGGGACGGAAAGACCTAGCCAAAGGTCTCGGCCTTATCTCGCAGGTAAGGCTGGCACGTGTACCGATCTATTCCGGAGCCGACAGCCTTGAGATATTGGGCCGCGATCGCGCCGAAGGTCTTCGCTTTCGCCACAGAGGCAAATTCCGCCAGATTTCCGCCGGACTGGTTCTGCTGCACCAGGGAGTGGTACCGAACACGCAGCTGAGTTGGGCGTTGCGTGCCGATCATCGCTGGGATGCCGCTCAGCTGTGCTGGACGCCTGTGACCGATGACGCAGGTCGCCTTGGGCAGTCGCGGGTGTATGTCGCTGGCGACAGCCGAAAGATCGTCGGAGCTCTGGCCTCGGCGGTGCAGGGGCGGCTTGCTGTGCTCGCTATGTTCGAACGCCTCGGGGGTAAGGCACAGCCCAAGCGCAAGGCTGAGCTTGAAGAAAAACTTTCTCGCTATACCGCACTGCGGCCCTTTCTTGACAGGCTCTACCGACCGCTCGATAAGCATCGTATTCCAGCCGACGATGTCACCATCTGCCGCTGCGAAGAGGTGACAGCTGGTGATCTTCGCGGCTATGTCGAACTGGGCTGTCTGGGGCCGAACCAGGCTAAGAGTTTCGGTCGTTGCGGAATGGGCCCTTGCCAGGGTCGCTTGTGTGGCTTGACCGTGACTGAGGTGATCGCAGATGCCCGGAAAGTCACGCCGGATGAGGTGGGATACTACCGCATCCGCGCTCCCATAAAACCGATCCATCTCAGCAGTTTCTCGAAGTGAATGCTCTGACTTCAATAAAAGAAAGGACAACGACATGAATGATATCACCCGCATCGAAACTGATCCGCGCCGCAGTCGGGCCGTCGTCTACAATGGCATGGTCTTCGTGGGTGGCATGACCGCCGATGATCGCAGCCTTGATATCACCGGCCAAACCAAGCAAACGCTGGAGAAGATCGAGAACTATCTCGCCAAGGCCGGGACCGACAAGAGCCGGCTGCTGACAGCACAGATATGGATCAAGGATCTTGAGCGCGATTTCGAGGCAATGAATGCCGTTTGGAATGCATGGACTGCGGAGAATGCGGCCCCCACTCGGGCAACAGCCCAATGTGATATGGGTGCGGCCGATGTCTTGGTCGAGGTCATTGTGACAGCCGCGGTTGGAGATTGACCAGACCTTATTGTTGACCATTTAGATGCCTCAACATAGGCCCTTCAAGTTCCCAAACGACGGGGACTATAACGACCTGTGTATGACATTTTCGAATGCTCAATATTGTGGTATTTCTCAAGCCTTCACAATTAATCTGGTCTGCCGGTGCGGCGGTCAAGAGCAGAAGCTGCTTGGCTAACCGACACCACTATTCCATCAGCGTTTTTCCTCCACTGGAATGGCTTGGAATCTTCATTGCGAGGCTTCCAAGTCTCTCACGCTGGTGTGCGCTTGCCGCTTGACCCACTTCTCACTTATTGTGGAAAAGAAACGCTTGAACCGTACCGGTTTTCTCGGAGGCCGACATTAACAGGCCGGCGGTCTCCGTGTCGGCTTCGGTATGCTTACGCGCCTCGAAGCGGTAGGTCCCCAGCGTTGGCCTAGGATAGGATGAGGGGGATCTCGATCAGCGTCCTGCCCTGGATGACAGAGGCTTCTGACTGGGGCTGGATCGCGGCATCCTTGGTGAACAAGTTAATTAGCGGCAGCCGGTACCGTAGTCGTTGAAGTAGTGGACGGGGTATGATCGCTTAATGTCATAAAAAGTTTATACGCCTCACTGAAAGGCGAGTGGTTGGTCGAACAGTGGTAGGCTTGCGGCTAAGCGACTCGGCGGGTTGAGAACGAAAACATCGAGAGGAATTCAACAGCTATCGTTTTCACTCTACACGGGGCTACTAGAAGCCTAGGTCGATCGAACTGTCGGCTTCAGCTTGAAAATATATCTGCTCTAACTTGACTGGGGCAGTTGCAGGGGATGAAGAATGCGGTTTTCTCATGTTGAGGCGTTTCGTGCGGTGATGACCTCAGGGTCAACGACTGCCGCGGCGAAAGTCATGCATACCTCGCAGCCGAATGTGAGCCGATCCATCGCTCAGTTGGAAAAGTTGACCGGCCTTCACCTTTTTGATCGGTCGCCCGGCCGGCTCGTTCCGACAAGTGAAGGGTTGGCCTTCTTCAAAGAGGTCCAGAGAAGTTTCAGTGGTCTTCGCTATCTCGAAGTAGCTGCTGCGCGGATCCGCCGGTTCAGTGGGGGATCGCTGTCATTGGCTGCGGTGCAGATTCTTGCGCTGGGGCTCGTTCCGCGAGCCATCACGAAGTTTGTCCAGGATCACCCGGAAACCAGCATTTCGATCAATATCGGACACTCATCTGCTATAGCGCAGTGGGTGGATGACCAGACATCAGATATCGGGATAGTATCGCAGGTGAGCGAGGCCTATGAGTTCGTGAGCGAGAAGATTTACGAGGTCGAAGCGGTCTGCGTCATGTCCAAGGGGCACCGCCTTGCCGAAAAATCGGTGATTACGCCAGACGATCTGGCCGAGGAACCCTTCATCTCGTTGCCGAGGAATGAGTTCGGCCAGTCGGAGGTGGAGCAACTCTTCAATGTTGCCGATGTATCGCGCAGGGTTAATCTTGAGACGTCCTACAGCCTCGTCACCTGCGCGCTTGTCGCGCAAGGGCTTGGCGTAGCGATCGTGAATCCCCTTGCTGCCTACAAGGAAAGGGGTTTGGTCATGCGGCCATTCATGCCAGCTATCATGCATCGCAGCTTTCTTATTTTCCACCCCAGCAGATCGAATGATCCCCTAATCGTACGGTTCGCGGCTTCGATAAGAGATGTCATCAAAAACGATCTAGGTGCGAACCTGGATGGATCTTTAAATCTATTATAAACGGCGAGCTGGTTTATGAGATGTCCCGGGCCAGGGGCCGGTCGGAGCTGACCCTTACCCCGATCTAGAATCGGTCATTGCTGGAAAATCCGACCTTGTTACCGCTGGAGAACACTGATCGATTGGGGTGGCCAAAACTGATGAGCGCTCGCTGAGTCACTGCATCAAAACCACTCCTTTTAGCGCGTAAGCTTTGCCTTGGCTGGCTCTTCTTCCCGCAAGGTGCCGCCTTCCAAGCTGGCTGAAGCGGCAACTTCTTGTACCTGGTTGCAGATTGGTTGCGGATTGAGTGCTCAAGAAGCTGAGAGTCCGAAACTTTGGCTATCATTTTAGATTTGTCATTAGGTTGATTGTGGCGTCGTCTCCAGCTGATCAAGGCCTCAAAATTCTCTTCCCCAAAGACTTCATCACAAACTTTTCTCAGATTAGAGACCTCTCCATCATCAATGGAAATGAAAATAACCCCATCATCTTTCAGTAGGCTTCGGGCCAGCTTTAAACGTGGGTACATCATATTAAGCCAGTCGGTATGATAGCGCCCACTTGTTTCCGGATTGCTGGATAAGTTGAGCCCTGATGTATCCACCTGCCCGGTAATCTCTTTGTAGTTTCGGATATTGTCCTTAAAGTTGTCCTTATAAACAAAGTCTTTACCTGTGTTATACGGTGGATCGATATATATCATTTTGACCTTTTTGTGATAGCTCTTTTGCAGGAGCTTGAGCACTTCAAGGTTGTCACCTTCAATAAAAAGATTCTGGGTCGTATCCCAATCGACCGACTCTTCTTTGCATGGGCGTAAAGTACCAGTGCTTGGCGTTTGTGCCAGCATCCGGGCTTTGCTTTTACCATTCCAGGTGAAGCTGTAGCGCTCTTCACGACCATCAATATAGTTACCCAGCACTTCTTTTAGAGCATCAAAGTCAACTTTTCCTTCGGTAAAGGCTTCTGGAAACAGCTCTTTGAGTTTGCTGATGTTGTCAGCGACGATGTCCATGCTTTTTGAGTCCACTTCTGGGATAACGTTTTTCACCTTGTTTCCTCTTGATTCTTCTGCTTTCTGCAATTCTGTTACAGGGCTTCAGCGATCTGCTTAAGTCGCTGTTCCTGCTGTTTAATCTGGGTATTCAGCACAACCTGCTGGCTGAACTCAGCCTGCTTGATCTGGGTACGTAGTTTTTTAATATCATTCTCGATACTGCGGTAACGATTAAGCTGGTCAGCTTGCTGTTGTGTAACTTCAGCGCTGGCCAGATGAAAGCGCCCGCTGATTTCAGCACACTGAAGGGCTTGTACACGGGCAATAATGGCTTGATAAAACTGCCAGAAATTGCTGTGTGGTAAACCGTTAAAGGTTAGGCTGTTTAGAAATTCCTGCCCGCTATCGGTAACATCACTTAACTTCAGCCAAGGGGATGTCATGAGTTGCTCAATGACCCACTTCTCTTTATCGGCCTTATTTGTGCGTTTATCGGCGAGGCAGAGTGCCAGTTGTTCGTTGGCGTTTTCATTTTCTTGCTCACATTCCCGACCGGTTACATCCGATTCGTCATTTTCTTCTGTGGCAGATGGTGTGCTGCTTTCTACGGCTTTGCGTTCAGAGAGCACAAAGAAAATGACCGTTGGGTAAGGTATCGCCCGGTTAATCAGTTGGCCTAGTCGCTCAGCATTTTTAGCGCTACTGAGCTCCACGACCAGAAAAGCCAACTCGCCATAGTCGCGCAGGTCGTCACTATAGGGCGCGATATTGATGGTGCTGGGCTTTAAGGTGTACAGCCAGCGGATTTTATCAACATCGTCTTTTAATGCCTTTTTGTCTTTGGCGTCCAGGTCGGCGTGTTCCTGAAACATCTTTTTGAACAGGGTTTTATTGAGCACACAGCCGTTGGGCACGCTCAAGCCTACCAGGAAGGTTTCGAATTGTGGTAATCC